>URUZ01000015.1 GCA_900551225.1 uncultured Clostridium sp. | reverse complement strand
AAGGAGAGCAATGCACAAATTCAGAACATGGGTGAAATCCTGAACAAATCCCTGATTGAAGCACAGCGCGTTCTGGAGCAGGTTTCTCTGACTACGGTGCTTGATATTGTCGGGGTGCTGAAGGAGGCAAAACGTGTATTCGTACTTGCAAGAGGCCTTACGGAGTATGTCGCCCAGGAATTCACATTAAAATTGCAGCTGTTGGATTACAATGTGGTGTTCTTTGGAGATCCCAACATAATGAGACAGAAAACGGGAAATCTCAACTCAGATGAGATCGTAATCATCTTTTCGCTGAACGGAAAAACCCCGGAATTGATTGAATCCGCCAGAAACGCCAATCTGCGGAGTGCGAAGGTCATCACATGCTGCTGTAACGAGGATTCAGAATTGATTGGGCTGTCCAACTACAATGTCATCGGGTATAAACACAAACACGATGCCATACAGGAATATGAGGTGGCGTCGCGGGTAGCGCTCCACATGATTGCCAGAATTATCATAGATTATCTGGTGGAAGAACATATATAAGTTTCATAAAAGAACAGGATAAAATCGTTTTCATTTTCTGAAAAGATTTTCATCCTGTTTTCGTTTATAGTAAAACCATCAAGGGGAGTTAATCCATAGAGAAGGAGGTCAGCGTGTGATTTACACATTAACTACAAATCCAGCCATTGACATGAACATTACAACTGACGGTATCAGACCCAGGCGGGTAAACCGTACATCCGACACCGTGTATACACCCAACGGCAAAGGCTTGAATGTCAGCTTTGTTCTTCAGCATTTTGGCGTTCCATCGGCTGTGCTCGGATTTTTCGGAGGCTTTTCCGGGGAGTACATAGTAAAGGAGACGGAAAAAAGAGGGGTTATGCTGTACCCTGTTTGGGTAGAGGATCTGACGCGCATCAATATTTTTTTGTACGACGGGGAGCAGGAGTACAAATTTGTTAACAGCGGTTCCTTTGTCAACAGAGAGAAGCAGAGAGAAATGCTGGAGATTATCAATAGCAGGGAGGACATGGAATACCTTTCAATCAGCGGCAGCCTGCCGCCGGGTATTGAACCGGAGTATTATGAGGATATACTCAGAATCTGCAACGAAAAGTCAGTGAAGGTAATACTGGATGTCAGTTCTCCCAAGTTAAAGGAGCTGCTCCGGTACCGGCCGTATCTGATAAAACCCAATGATGAGGAGGTTGCGGAGATATTCGGGATTACCATGGAAGATGAAGCGGATATAGTGGAAGCCCTGGGATTTCTCCATAAAAGCGGAGCAAAGAACATCCTGCTGACTCTTGGTGAAAACGGCGCATATTTCTCAAATGGGAAGGAAATTTACTATGTGGAGGCATATCCGGTGAAGCTGTTAAGCTCGGCCTGCGCGGGGGACTCCTCCCTGGCTGCATTTTTAAGCTTATGGCTGAAGAACAAGGAAGACGTTGAGATGGCCTTAAAACGCTGTGCGGCAGTTGGAGCCAATGTGGCGGAGAGCAACGGCATAGGGGATCTAAGGCATGTAGCAGATTATATGGGAAAAATTAATGTGAGGAGAGTGAGCTGATTATGAAGAAGGTGTTAGGCGTTACAGGGTGTCCAACCGGAATCGCCCATACATTTATGGCGGAGGAAGCGCTGAAACAGGCGGCAGAGGAGCTTGGCTGTGAAATCAAGGTGGAGACCAACGGGGCGATTGGAGTTGAAAACGCATTGACAGAGCAGGACATACAGGAAGCGGCCGCCATTATCGTAGCCTGTGATAAAAATGTTGACATGGATCGTTTTTTTGGAAAACCGGTGATCGAGGTCCCTGTATCGGATGGAATCAATAAAGCCAGAGAACTGATTCAACGGTGCCTGGACGGCAATGTGGCCATATATCATGCGTCGGGAGACACACATAAGAAGGAGAACAGAGGGAACGGCGCGGACAGCGGAGCGCCTTCCTTTGGACATACCATATATAAGCATCTGATGAACGGAGTCTCCCATATGCTTCCTCTGGTGGTGGCGGGAGGCGTGCTGGTGGCTATCTCCTTCCTGTGGGGCATTTATTCAGCTGATCCCTCGTCACCGCAGTACAATGCAGTAGCTGCAACGCTTAAATCCGTGGGCGGTTACTCCATGAATCTGATGGTGCCGGTGCTTGCGGCATTCATTGCCCAGTCCATCTCTGGAAGGCCCGGTATGCTGGCAGGATTGGTGGGAGGTGCTATCGCGGCGGATACCGGTTCCGGTTTCATCGGTGGTATACTGGCAGGATTTCTGGCGGGCTATATTGTAGAAGGGTTTGTGAAAATGCTGAAAGGCCTGCCCAGACAGCTGGAGGGACTTAAATCCATCTTTATCGTACCGATAGTGACGGTTGGAATCATTGGGATCATCATGGTGCTTCTTGGCGGTCCCTGTTCTACACTGAACCAATCCATGATGGACTTCCTGGCAGGACTTCAAAATACCAGCCCTGTTGTACTGGGAATTGTTGTGGGCTGTATGTCTGCCTTCGATATGGGCGGACCGGTCAACAAGGCGGCATACGTGACGGGAACCATGCTGCTGGGTTTAGGAAACTATTATTTTATGGCAGGGGTATCGGCTGCTTGTATCACGCCTCCGCTGGTGATCGCTATAGCGGCCACTTTCTGCAAAAACCGTTTTACACCGGACGACCGGACGGCGGGGTTGGTAAACTACATACTGGGAGCGACTCATATTACGGAGGGAGCCATTCCCTTTGCCGCCAAAAACCCCTTAAAAGTAATTCCGGTTCTCATGATTGGTTCTTCAGTCTCGGCTGTTTTGACTTATATGCTGGGCATAACTGTTCCGGCTCCCCATGGCGGGTTTCTGATTCTTGGTCTTGTTAATAATCCTTTGGCCTGGGTTGGGTGTATTTTAGCGGGATCTGTGGTTGGCGCGGTTTTATACGTACTGGTCACACCTAAAATACAGGAGGAGGAGCCCCTGTTTAAAACAAAGGCTGTTACACTGGATCTGAAGGGCAAAACCAAGGACCGCGTGATTGATGAGATGGTGGCGCTGTTAGACGATTCTGGTGCGCTGTCAGATCCGGAGGCATACCAGCACGAGATCTGGAAGCGGGAGAAAGAGTCCACAACCGGAATTGGGATGGGGATTGCGATTCCCCATGCAAAGACGTCGGCTGTCAGGCAGCCCATGGTTGCTGTTGGGATATCCAAAGACGGATTTGACTATGAATCCCTGGACGGAAAGCCTGTGCATCTGATTTTCATGATTGCGGCGGGCGGTAATGACGGGGACCTGCATTTGAAAATATTATCTGAATTGTCCAAGAAACTGATGCACCAGGAATTCGTGGCAGCCATACTGGGATGCAGCTCCAAAAAGGAGCTTGTGGATTTGCTGCGGGAAAGAAGTTAAGGAGGAACAGGATATGCCGTTAGTTACAACGAATAAAATGTTACAGGACGCCCAGAAGGGCTGCTATGCGGTAGGCGCATTTAATGTGGAAAATATGGAAATGGTCATGGCCGTGATTGAAGCGGCAGAGGAGCTGAATGCACCGGTAATCATGCAGACAACTCCGTCAACGGTTCAATATGCAGGACTGGATTATTATCTGGCTAACGTAAAGGCGGCGGCCGAGCGGGCAGATATTCCGGTTGCTCTCCATTTAGATCATGGCTCCAGCTATGATCTGGCCATGCAGGCACTGCGCACTGGTTATACCTCCATCATGATAGATGGCTCGCATGAAGCGTTTGAAGAAAATATAGCCGTGACAAAGGCTGTGGTGGATGCCTGCAGGCCCTCGGATATTCCTGTGGAAGCAGAATTGGGCAAGGTTGGGGGTAAAGAAGACGACCTGGACGGAGGGGAGGGAGACGGATATACCGATCCCCGGCAGGCCAGGGAATTCGTGGAGCGGACCGGCGCGTCCTCCCTGGCAGTAGCCATTGGGACCGCCCATGGCTTATACAAGGGTGAGCCAAAGCTGGATCAGGAACGCCTGTCTGAAATTCGGAAGGTGGTGTCGGTTCCGCTAGTTTTGCACGGGGCTTCGGGTGTGCCGGACGAGGCGGTGCGTGAGGCGGTGCGGCGAGGCATCTGCAAAGTCAATTACGCTACGGAATTGAGGATAGCCTACAGCGATGGAGTAAAAGAAGTCATAAAAACAAATCCTGACATCATTGATCCCAAGAAATATGGAGCCGCCGGGAAGGCTCGAGTGAAGGCGTTTGTTATGGAAAAAATTAAAAATTGCCAAAGTGCGGGTAGGGCAAACTAAATGTCCATAAAGCCAGATAAAGGGCGGGAACAGGCGTAGCTGCCTTATTCCCCCAAATAAACCGTATATTCAAAAAAGTCCCCTCGGACATAGCTTTCAGTGAATTCAATGACCTCCTGGTCCCAATAGGAGGTCCTTTCTATTTTCATGGCAACCTCAGTGGTTAATAAAAGTTTGGAGGCGGTTTTATCTAAGTTGGCCGGTTTGAGCTTCTCTATTGCACGCTGTACCGTGACATGGTGCAGGGCAAACGATTTATATAGCCCGTTATCCTGGACCTGCTGCGCGGTCATGCCGGGGAAAAAACGCTCCGGAAGGTATGAGATCTCAAGAGTATAGGGGGTTTTGGACGCATAAAACAGACGGGTGATCTTAATGATCTTGTCACCCCGTTCTATGTTCAGGTTCTGGGCTTCAATATAATTGGCTTCTAAAATAGAGAAGTCAAGCATTTTTGAGTAGTGGGGAATATTTAAGCGTTCGAATTGTTCCCTCAGTGTATATAATTTCGTTAATTTCTGTTCTACTCTCCGGACATTAACAAACGTGCCTTTACCCTGTGTTCTGCTGATCAGGCCTTTCTGTTCAAGAAGGCGGAGGGTTTCACGGACCGTACTTCTGCTGACAGAATACTTATCGCACAGCTCGCGCTCCGGTTCGATTTTCTGTCCCGCTTTCCATTCACCGGATACAATTTTGTCATACCATAAACGATAAAGCTTGTCGTGTTTGGTGTCACTTCCCTCTTTTGGCATTTTGTTCTTCCTCCTCGCTAAACTCCCCCTTCGGTTATCTTAATTATATAGTCAGATCAAAATTTTAGCAATCACTAAACCTTCGTCAAATTGCATGAAAGGTTATGACCATTTTTGGATTAAATGTCAAATTTTACTGAAACTATTGACTTTTAAAATATTAGTCAGCATAATGGTAATAACCAATTTGATTACGGCGGCAGTATCGGACATTGCCGCCAGCCTGCACAAAGGAGGAAAAAATGAGAAAGATTGCGAAACGTGTTGTCAGCTTGTGTTGTTGTATTGCTATGGCGGCATCTGTTACGGCCTGCGGAGGAGGGGCAAAGACAGAACCAAACTCAACTGCCCCTGCAGGAACCCAGGAGGTGAATACCGAGGCGGAAAAGACGGAAGCGGCAGGCGCAGTGGGAGGGGAGATAACGGTTATGGTGCCGCCTTGGGCGGAGCCATCACAGGAACTGCTGGATTCTTTTACCAGTGATACGGGCATTAAGGTAACAATGAATATTGTGGGATGGGATGATATCAGAAACAAGGTTTCCATTGCAGCGGTAGGGAAGAAAGCGCCGGCAGATGTGATTGAGGTAGACTGGTCATGGGTTGGTGAGTTTGGTGCTGCTGATTGGTTCGAACCAATTACTATGACAGAGGATGAGAAGGCCGGTATGCCCACCGTGGCATCCTTTCAGTACGGGGACAATATCATAGCTCTGCCCTATGCCAATGATTACAGGCTGGGATATTTCAATAAGGAGCATTTCAGCAAGATTGGGCTGAATCAGGCGCCTGATAACTGGGACGATATGATTGCAGCATGCAAGAAGATTAAAGCTGAGGGAATCTGTGAATATCCGCTGTCATTTACTCTGTCTGCCACAGAAGCGGCTACCACAAGCCTGATCTGGATGACAGTGTCAAGATACGGCGATTTCTTCAACAGCGATTTTACCGTCAATCAGGAACATGTTCTGGCGGCCCTGAAGAGTATTGACCAGATTGTTAAAGAAGACAAGCTGATTGATCCTGCCAGCCAAAATATGAAAGACGTGGAGGTATATGAAAAGGTCACGTCCGGTGCAGCCAGTTTTATGGTAGGGCCTACCTATTTTATTGGAAGAATCAATAACCCTGAATATTCCAGCGTGGTAGGGCAGCTGGCTCCGACCCTGATCCCCGGAAACGGAACCACTAAGACAGCCACCTTTGCACTTCCTGAAGGAATCGGCATTTCCAAGTTCTCTGAAAACAAGGAGGCCGCGTTGAAGTTTGTTCAGTGGTATACCTCAGCCGAAATCCAGGTGCAGCTTTATAAGGATCTAGGAAGTATTCCCACAAGGACAGAGGCCCTTCAGAAGCTTATTGACGATGGAACTATGATTGACGGGCAGGTTATGGTTGATCAATCAGAATATATTGCCTCCCCGTTCCCAGGCGGTATTCCTTCCTGGTATGCTGAGATGAGCAATGCAATTTACAACAGCGTAAACCAGATGGTGACGGGAAGTCTGACTCCGGAGCAGGCTTATGAGAAAATATCTGCCAAAGTAAATGAACTGAACCAATGATAATAAATGGGAGCGCCGTCAGTCAAGGCGGCGTCTCCGGGAAGGATAAGGCATGAAGAAAAAATCAACTGCGTATATCATGCTGGCGCCCGGCATCCTCCTTATGCTGATACTGGTCTTTTATCCGATACTGAGGACATTTCTCTATAGCCTTCAAAAGATGAAACTGACTGAACCGGCTAATAATCGGTTTATAGGTCTTGAGAATTATGTCAGTATATTTAAAGATCCGGATTTCTGGTATGCGCTTGTCAATTCGGCTGTGATCCTGGCCAGCGTGGTACTTTTTACCGCAGTGGTTGGCATGCTCATTGCGTTGCTGCTGGATGTGGATACCAAGATAAAGGGGGTTCTGATGGCCATGGCCATTATTCCATGGTCTCTGCCCCCCATTGTCAACGGTGTGATGTGGCGCTGGATCTTTCATCCCAGCTATGGCCTGATGAACCGGGTACTGATTAATCTGCATGTGATCAGTGAACCTGTTCAATGGCTGTCGGAACGGTGGTCCGTTATTTTTATCGTATCCCTTGTGGTGGCGTGGAGATGTATTCCCTTTTGTTCGATTGTGATCCTTTCGGCCATGCAGTCTATCCCTACGCAGGTATATGAGTCTGCCTGCATTGACGGGAGCAGCAGTTTCCAGACCTTCAAGAGGATAACGCTGCCTCTGCTTATGCCGTCAATGGGAATCGTGCTCACCTCCACCTCCATAACAGCCATCAATGTGTTTGATGAAATTGTATCCCTGTCAGGCTACGGGGATGTGAGCAAGACGCTGATGCTGCAGGCATATTTAAAAACTTTCAGCTTCCTGGACTACGGCCTGGGCAGTGCTATGACTTATATTATTATGATTGTTGCCGGAATTCTGGGACTTGTTTATATTCGCAATGTTTACAGGGGGGTCGACTACATATGAGAAAAAAGAAAACATTTCTGTACGGTGCCCTGTATGGTCTGGCTGTTTTTGCTTTTGCTGTGTTTGCCCTTGGGCCGATTCTCTGGTCGTTTGTGATGAGCATTACTCCTCAGACAGAGCTGGTGGGCAATACCACACTTTTGATAATTATAGAAAACTGCTGGCTCATGCAGACCAGCAGGGGGAACTGTTCAGAAACGGCATGTTCAACTCCTTAAAGGCGGCCGTGGTCTCCCTGATTCTGGGAATTCCAATGTCTGTTTTATGCGCATATCCAATGTCCCGGCTTAAATTCAAGGGGTCTGTGGCGATCCGCAACATCCTTTTGTTTACCATGGCCATACCGGTGTTTGCCACAATCATCCCACTGTACAGGATGTACGCTAATCTGGATCTGCTGGACAACCTGGTGGCGCTGATTTTGGTCTATATCACATCGTTTCTGCCCTTGTCTGTCTGGCTTCTGATCAGCTATTTTGACACACTTCCCAGGGAACTGGAGGAGGCAGCTTATGTGGATGGTTGTTCACACTTTAAGACAATGCTGGCCATTATCATGCCAGTATCTTATCCAATTGTATTTGCAGATACCCTGATTGTATTTTTGACTACTTGGAATCAATTCCAGATACCGCTGATTTTGGCACCTTCTAATATGACTAAGCCGATCGCTGTTGTGGTCTCCGAGTTTGTGACAAAGAGCAGTGTGGATTATGGGCTGATGAATGCGGGAGGAATTCTTGCAATTATTCCGCCTGCGGTTATCGCAATCATTTTCAGAAAGTTCCTGATGAGGGGAATTGTAGGCGGTGCCACAAAAGGCTGATTGGAAGGTGGTTTTAAATGGGAAAAACTGGTTTATTAGGAATTGATATTGGAGGAACCAGTGTCAAAGCCGTGGTCTGTGATGACAGAGGTAGAATTCTGTCCCAGGCCAGCGCGCCCACATTGCCCGCTTATGATGGCGATGGACAGAAAACGGACACAGGGCCTCAACGCAGGTTCAGGGCAGAAGCATTATGGGGAATTACAAAATCCGTCATAATGGAGGCAGTCCGGAGGCTTCCCAGCGGATGCCGGATTTACAGCGCGGCCGTCAGCAGCGTAGGCTGCACGGTGCTGGCCTTTGATGAGGAGGATAACCAGATCCCGGTCTATGCAGCTGCGTCCGTCCTGGAACAGGAATATAACAGGCTGACCAAATGGTATAAACGCAGTGAGTTTGAAGCAATGACCGGGTATCCCATGGAAAACACCCTGACAGGCCTGCATCTGGCAGGCTGCGGCCAGAATGGCAGGAAGATTGCAAAGGTATTTTCCGTGGATGATTTCATTGTATATAAGCTGACAGGAATCTGTTCAAGAAACTACAGCACAGCTGTCTCCTGCGGTATGTGGGACACAGAAAATGACGGATGGGCAGATTTCCTGAAACAGAGAACCGGACTGCAGGAAGCTGTATTGGGAAAACCTTTGGACAGCGGTGTGCTTGTTGGTACTGTGAGTAAACAGGCGGCTGGCGAAACCGGTCTGTCTGCGGAGGTTAAAGTATCCACCGGAGGGATGGACTATCAATGTGCGGCATTTTCGGTCAACCATCTGATTGGAGATAATCTCTTTAACATCACGGGCACCATTGATCTGCTGGCTTATTATGGGAAGTGGGAAAACCGGTATCCCAGGCAGTTCCGGTTTATCAGGGATTACCATGTGGTTCCCGGGGTACGGAACGTTATGGTAGAAGCTGTGGGGGCGGCTCAGACAGAGTGGCTGAAAAATGACGTGGTTGCCCAGAGGAAATATGGCTTTTCTCTGGACTGGGAGGGCTATTTCCAGGGGCTGGCGGTTCAATATCAGAACCAGCCTGTCCACCAGGAAATATTTATCCCCCAGGTATTCGGGTCCTATATTCCCTTTGTGGATGCCAATGCCACAGGTGTATTCGGCGGACTGAACAGAAATACGGACAGCCTGATGCTGCTTCGCACGATGTTGGAGGGAATGGCATATCAGACCAGGAGAATGGCCGGTTTTTTGTGCGGGGAGGATGTAAGCCAAAAGCTGGTTTTAGTCGGCGGCGGCAGCAGGAATAAAGCATGGGTACAACTAAAAGCAGATATTATGGGAAGGGATATCATCTTGCCCGCTGTAAAGGAGACTTCCGCGGTGGGGGCGGCGCTTTTGGGAGCAGTGGGAGCCGGATATTACGGAAATTTCAGCGAGGCGGGAAGGGCGGCGGAGGAGTTTCCCTGTGATTATGTGTTCCATGACCAGTCCAGATCAGAGTACTTCAATGATATTTTTAAGGATGTATATCTGCCGTTGGTGGAGCAATGGGAACAGATAAATAGAAAAATATCCGTGATTAATGAAAGGTATGGGATAAATAATGAAAAGAGTTAACTTTTGTGTGATTGGCGGCGGCAGTATTTTTTCGCCTGAATTAGTGGATCTGATCACAAGAGAGCTGGATGTACTGGGAGATGTCAACATCCGCTTCATGGATGTGGATCAGCACAGGCAGTCGGTGGTAGGGGGATTGTGTGAGCGGATTGTCAGAAAGAAAGAATCTGAACTGTCTGGAAAGGTCAAGATCTCCTATGTAGATACATATGAGGAGGCCATTGCGGGCAGCGATTATATCCTGATTCAATTCCGTGTTGGCGGTGAAGAAGCCAGGATTGAGGACGAACTTCTGGGCAAAAAGTATTGTATTCCCTTTGTGGAGACTGTGTCTGTGTGCGGTGTTGCCACATTCCTGCGGACATATATACAGCTGGAAAAGGTGGCAGAACTGATTAACCGGCTGGCTCCGGAGGCCTGGGTCTTAAATTTTGCAAATCCGGCGGGGGTCATTGCAGAAGCCCTCTCTAAATTGGGGGTCAGGCATGTCATTGGTGTGTGCAATGCATCCACCAGGCTGCTCCAACATTTGAAACCTAAACTGGGATTCGACGATGGGACGGAATTCTTCATGAATTGGAGAGGGCTGAACCATCTCACGGTTGTAGACCGTTTTGTGGTCAATGGTGAGGAGATGATGCCTGCCATCATGGACGGACTTAAGGATTATGAGACGGACCGCATACCATTTCCAGCAGAAATGTGCAAAAGGCTTGGATTTCTTCCAAATCAATATTTCCAGTATTATTACCTGAAGAGAGAAATGATTGAAAAGGAACAGGCAGCTGAAAAAGTGAGGTCCCAGATTGTAAAAGAGATAAATGCCAGACTTTTAAAGCAGTATGAAACCATAGATTATGTGCCGGAGGATCTGACCAAAAGAGGCGGTTCCGGCTATTCCAAAACCGTGATAGATGTAATTCTGTCCCTTCATAGTGGAAACAGTAAGATTCATTACATTGTGGCCAGGAACAAAGGGGCAATCCGGGAACTTCCCTATGACAGCTTTGTGGAGGTACCATGTATGGTCTGCAGTAATACCGTACTGCCGGTGGCCTGTGAGAAATTGCCGGATACGGCCGCTCCGCTGATCAGCGCCATGAAAGCTTATGAGATAAAACTCATAGAAGCGGCAATGGAGCGCAGTAAAAATAAACTGTACAACAGTATGATGATTCATCCGCTGCTTGGTTCGCATGACCTGGTCAAGCCATTGATGGATGAGATACTGGAAATGAACCGGAGTTATCTGCCGAAGGATTGGATGAAAGTTGAATAATTATGAAGAATGGAGATCAAACAATGTTTATAACAGGACAGGAACTATATGCACAGGGAGAAGCGCTGGTCAGGACAGAGGAATATCTGATAAAAAAGGCGGCTGAGATCAAAAGATTTTTTCAGGGAAACAAACGTTTTATCTTTACTGGCTGCGGCTCCAGCTTTATGCTGTCCAAAACAGGTGAGAACCTTTTTTCTACATTGCCAGGGGTGACTTCTTCAGTGATTGCAGGAGGAGACTATATTATTGATCCAGAATGGTATCGTCCTATGATTGAGGACAGCGTTGTGGTTGCTATCTCCAGGTCTGGTACAACCACTGAGATGCTGCGTGCAGTTGAAAATATGAAGAAGGTAAAGGGCGTAAAGATTATGTCCCTTACCATGCAGGAGGGAAATGAACTGGGGGGAATGTCAGATTTTAATCTGGATATGCCGTGGGCATTTGATCACAGTGTATGCCAGACCAGAACTGTTTCCAACTTCTATGAAGTGCTGGTGGCGCTGCGCTGTATTTATGCAGGTGATCAGAATATGATGGACGACCTTAGCTGTGCGGTGCACAACTGTTCCAGATTCCTTCAGGAAAACAGTGAAAAACTGGAAAAGCTTGCAGACCGCGAGTTTGACAATGTGATTGTGCTGGCTGATGGGGGTGTGTGCGGAGTTGCAGAGGAGGGAGCTCTCGCATTCACTGAGATCAGTATTCTTCCAGGGAAATATTTTCATATTTTAGATTACCGTCACGGCCCCATTGTCTTAAACGGGGAGAAAACGCTGACAATTGCTGCGCTACGGCCTGATGGAGGGGACTATCAGGCGGATATGATCCGGGATCTGAAGAAACGTGGCTGTATCCTGGCTGTGCTGGATAATCAGCAGGAGGACGTCTATGGTGTGGACTGCCATGTGTTTGCAGGCATATTCAGATATTACGTTTCCTATGGGCTGCCATTGGTGGCAGCATGTCAGATGATTGCGTACCACAAGGCAGAAATGAAGGGGATCAATCCTGACAACCCCAGCGGAATAACTGCATTTGTGGAGCTAAAATAGGATATGGAGGTGATCTTGTGGGTTTAATTATGACAAAGGTAATGTTAAAGGAGGCACAAAGAGGCGGATATGCCGTAGGTGCATTTAATATAGAAAATGCGGAGATGGCCAAAGCAGTGTGCCTGGCGGCAAAGGAGGAGAAAAGGCAGATTATTCTCCAGACCACGCCATCTACACTTAAGTATCTGGGAAGCCCTTATTTTGTAGGGATGGTTAAGGCTGCGGTGGAGGAAAATGGAATTGACGCTGCGCTTCATCTGGATCACGGCAGCAGCTATGAGCTGGCCTGTGAATGTATTGATTCGGGCTATACTTCCGTTATGATTGATGGGTCAAAACTGCCCTTTGATGATAATATTGAACTTACTAAACGTGTGGTAAATTATGCCCACGCTAGAGGGGTAACCGTGGAAGCGGAGCTTGGCACTGTCGGCGGCAAAGAGGATGAGACTGAGGGGCAGGGCAATCAGTACACGGATCCTGATATGGCGTTGGAATTCGTGCAGAGGACGGATGTGGACTCACTGGCAGTCGCTTTTGGCACGGCTCATGGTGTTTATGCGGTAAAACCCGTACTGGATCTTGATAGAATTGCTCTGATCAGAGCGAAGGTTAGCGTACCTCTGGTCATGCATGGATCTTCCGGGATCGGGAGAGATGAGATTGTGACTGCAATACGAAACGGCATATGTAAGGTCAATTTCGCTACTGAGCTGCGGGAAGCATTTTCCAATGGCATCCGTGAGTACATGAAGGACGACGGAGCAGTTATAGATCCCAAGAAATATCTCAGGCAGGCTCAGGAGAATGTGACTGAGCTGGTGAGGGAGCGGATCAGACAGATCAATCCCCTGTGACAGCAGCCGGCAGAAAGTGAAGGCATGTATGATTACAACAGTTACACTAAATGCTTCAATTGACAAGGCGTACAAGATTCATGGAAGCATAGAAAAGGGGCAGGTTATGCGCGTAGCCGGCTGCAGGAATACGGCAGGCGGAAAAGGACTGAATGTAGCAAGAGTATTGCAGCTCTGCGGGGAGCATGTGATAGCTACAGGACTCATTGGGGGACATAATGGCGCTTATCTTGCAGATCTTCTGAGGCAGGATCAGATTGAAAATCATTTTGTCTGTATCAGCGGGGAGACCAGATGCTGCATCAATATTTTGGATGGGCAGCGGCAGTCAACGGAACTGCTGGAGCCGGGGACATATGTCAGCCCACAGGAGCTGGATGAATTTATCCGGAATTTCAGTGGGATCATTGCCGGCAGTAAGATTGTGATTTTTTCCGGAAGCGTGCCTCTGGGAGTGAAGTCCACAATTTATAATCAGCTTGTACATATGGCAAAGCAGGAGGGTAAGACCACAATTTTGGATACCAGCGGGGACCTGCTGAGGGAAGGAATAAAAGCGGCCCCTTATATGATAAAACCCAATCATGCGGAGATGGAGATGCTGATGGGCCGTAAGCTCCATACCATTGGCGAGATTAAGAACGCAGCGGAAACCCTTCATCGGCAGGGGATTAAATATGTGCTGGTCTCTCTTGGGAAAGACGGCGCACTGATGGTATGCAAAGAGGGCGCTATCCTGGCGGTACCCCCAAAAATCCAGGTGGCCAATACCGTGGGTTGCGGCGATTCTATGGTGGCTGCTTTTGCGGCGGCTTGCGCCAGAGGGGATCGGCCCGTGGACCGGCTGCGCTGCGCCGTGGCAGTATCGGCCGCCAACGCTATGAGTGAGCGGACTGGATATTTTGATGCGGCATTGCTGAAAGAATTACTGGGCCAGGTCAGTATCAAATATATGGATTGACAAATTTACAATGTGAACATCAACACTCCTGCTCTGGCGGACTGCCAGCGCAGGGGTGTTTTTCATACGGAAATTCGGTGTACTTTTTGCCGAATCAAAGCGGAAAAAGTATGGGTGGAGGTAAACACAATTACCAGCTATACTATATTCGTAAGCAGCTTACACCGCGCGGGTGCATACAGCAGAAAAGGGGTGGTTATATGCAGATGGACGGCAGGCTTCACATGTTGCTGTCGGTTTTGTCACAGGATCAATATGTGAAATTGGAGGAGGCAGAGAGAAGGCTGCACTTGAGCCAGAGGACGGTGCGTACTCTGGTGGGGCAGCTGGATGATATATTAAGGCAGCAGGGGGCGTCCATTGAGCGCCGCCGCGGATTGGGAATCCGGCTTGTAGTCTCGGATGAGGATCGCTACCAGCGGTTTCTCGGAGCCGGAAGCGGAAGGCAGATACCCGAGACAGGAAGGCAGAGGATGGGGGTCCTGCTGACCGAGCTGTTCTGCGCCATGGATGGCTATGTGAAGGCAGAGGAGCTCTGCGATCTTCTCTGCGTTTCACGCAAGACCCTGTCAGCGGATCTGAAGAGTACGGAGCAGTATTTGAATAAGCACCATTTGCAGCTGGAGAGAAAACCCTACTACGGGCTTCGGATAACAGGCAGCGAGTTTGACAGAAGGCTCTGCCTCAGCGCAATGTTTTATGAGATTGATCCGGCGTGGCTGCTGCCGGTGAGGGACGGACTTCCGGATCAGGAGCTGGTCTGCAATCAAATGCTGGCCTGCATCAAACAGAGCGGGTACACCATTTATGAGATGGATATTCCCAACATGGTTCTGCAGATCCGGATCGCGCTGTACCGCATGGGCCAGGGGTGTGGGATCACCCTGGATGAGATGCAGCACAGCAGCCTGCTTCAGGAGAGCGACATCCGCACAGCCCAGATCTGTGCCGCAGGCCTGTCCCAGGCGCTGGGCGTTGCAATTCCTATACCTGAGGTGAAATACCTGGCCATCCAGCTTCTGGGCAAGAAAAAGGCAGTGAACGGAGGCCGGGACCAGCTGTTCATTGACATGGAGATCAACCAGCTGGTGAACCGGATGCTGGAGAGCGTGTACCAGGCCTTTCTGCTGGACTTCCGGTCGGATTTCGACCTGAATACCTCTCTGCGCCAGCATATGGTGTCCCTGCGGATCAGGCTTCAGTACCGCCTGCGGCTGGACAACCCGATCTTAAAGGAGATCAAGGAGGTATACAGCTTCCCCTACGCGGTGGCGGCCCATGGGTCCACTGTGCTTGCAGAGCATTTCCACACCATTGTTCCCGAGGAGGAGATCGGGTATCTGGCGCTCTGCTTTGCACTTTCACTCAAACGTCAGAACCGCCAGAAGTATAAGCGAAACATTCTTCTTGTCTGCGCGTCGGGGGTGGGAAGCGCCAAATTGTTTGAATACAGGTTCCGGGAAATGTTCGAGGAGTATCTGGACCGGATTGAGACCTGCGAGATCGGGGCCCTGGTCTCCATGGATTTTACCAATATTGACTATGTTTTTTCCACCGTGCCGGTGGAAGCGCCGCTTCCGGTTCCTGTCTGCCAGGTGCAGTATTTCTTTGACAGGCACAATATCAATGAGGTGGAACGCATATTAAAGCATGAAAATGCCGACAGCATCTGCCGGTATTTTCACAGGGATCTGTTCTTTACGGACATTGGAGGAAGCACAAGGGAGGAGATTCTCCACAACCTGTGCCGGCGGATCGGAGCTGCCAGGGAGCTGCCCGGAGATTTTGAGCAGTGCGTGTTAAAGCGGGAGAACCTGATGCAGACTGATTTCTGCCGCTACACCGCCATCCCCCATCCCTATAAGCCGATTACCAGGGACACCTTTGTGGCAGTGGCAATCCTGGAAAAACCGGTGCTCTGGCATATGTATGAGGTACAGGTCATTTTCCTGCTGTCCATCTCGGATCAGAAGGAGAATCTGGAAGATTTTTACAATACTGTGCCCAAGTTTATGATGGAGGAGCCATATATTAAGCGCCTGCTGTTGAGCAGGAAATTTGAAACACTGATGGATATTATCAAAACAGTGGAACAGACTCCACTGGGTTCCAGTGACATGTAGTGCACGTAAGCGCCGGATAGACGGGCGCCAAGTGCTTATAACGAGGAGGTAAGAAAGATGGGAACAGTAAGAGTATTATTATGCTGCGGAGCCGGGTTCTCCAGCGGATTTTTAGCACAGAAGTCCAGGCAGGCGGCCAAGAAGCAGAAACTGGACATGACCATAGAGGCGAGAAGTGAGAGCGTGATCAGTGAGTATCTGGGGAAAATGGATGTGCTGCTAGTGGGTCCCCACTATGCAAGCGCGCTGCCCAAGTTCAAGGCGGAGTATGAGCCCCACGGCATCCGGGTGTCACTGATTCCTACAGATATCTATGCCGCGCTGGACGGAACCCGTTTGGTTGAGCTGGCCGGGAAGCTGGCAGAGGAGAAGGGGGAGGCACAGGCATGAAAGCACTAATGACATGGCTTTCGGATGTGTTTGCACCGAAAGCGCGCGAGATATTTGCTAATCCATGGA
Source organism: uncultured Clostridium sp. (assembly GCA_900551225.1). Lineage (GTDB taxonomy): Bacteria > Bacillota > Clostridia > Lachnospirales > Lachnospiraceae > Enterocloster. The sequence continues at coordinate 9,371 of URUZ01000015.1, read as the reverse complement.
TTGATACCGTGGCAAGCACCATGAAAAAGGTACTCCCCATCATTTTGACGGGATCCCTGATTTTTTTCTACAATGTATTCCGCTCATACATAAGCTTTCTGCCGGATCTGAGCATGATTGCCAACTTTTCTTTTGGCCTGCTGGCCATTTTCGTGGCCTTCTTCGTAACCCATGAGGCCATGATCAAGCTGGATCACGGACAATATCAGATCAATGCGTCCCTGATCTCCGTTGCAGCCTATCTGCTGTTTTGCAGACCCCAGGTGGTTGACGGCATTTTCCAGATTGACAACAGCAGGATCGGACCGGCCGGAATCATGATGGGCATTGTGGTGGGGCTGTTTGTGGCAATTGTGTTCCATCTGTATGCGAAGCTCCATGTACTGGAGAACAATGACACCCTGCCCGACTTTGTGAGCGAGTGGATCAACAATATCATCCCCATCACCCTTACCCTGGGCATTGCCATGGTATTTGTGAATGTGCTGGACCTGGACCTTTATAAAATGCTGGTAAGCCTGTTTATGCCGCTGCAGAAGGGGGCACAGACCCTGCCCGGCTTTATCCTGATCTGTTTTGTGCCCGTGATCTTCTACTCCATGGGTATCTCCAGCTGGGTGTTTAACGCGGTGACAACCCCCATATTTATTGTGGCCATCGCGGAGAACATCGAGGCAGTGGCAGCCGGCGGCGTTCCCATGAACATTGCCACCAGCGAGGCGGTATTCACGGCAGCGCTGATCACCATGGGCGGCCGCGGCGGCACCCTTCCCCTAAATGTGCTGATGCTGGGATCAAAGAGCAGCAAGCTGAAGACAATGGGCAAGATCTGTATCGCCCCGTCCCTGTTTAATATCAATGAGCCGCTGATGTTTGGCGCGCCTGTTGTGTTTAACCCCCTTCTCATGGTACCCATCATGATCAACAGCATCATCGGACCCACGGTGGTGTGGCTCACCATGCACTTTGGACTGCTGAGTATCCCGGCCAAGATGGTTCAGGTGGGACAGATCCCGGCACCGTTTTCCAGCGTGATGATTACAGGGGACTGGAGGGCGGTTCCGGTGTATATTCTACTCTTTGTGTTGTATTTTGCCGCCTGGTATCCCTTCTATAAGGTATATGAGAGGCAGTGTGTGGAGGAGGAGACCGGGGCGGCAGCGGCTTAATGCCGAACAGGCCATATTTTACAGGAAATCAGAAATCGGAGGAGTATAGAGAATGGAAGAATTGCGTTTTAATGAGGATGATAAGGTAGTCCGGGTCGCAATGGAGATCGTGATTGCAGCCGGCGAGGCCAGAAACGAGGCGTCAAAGGCGTTGGATGCGGTGAAGGACTTTGATTTTGCCCGGGCCAGAGGGCATATGGAGGCGGCCAATGAGCAGATCCGCAAGGCCCACAACGCCCAGACGGAGATGATACAGGCGGAGATTGCCGGAACGGAGAAGTTCGAGCCCAGCCTGCTGTTCAACCACGCCCAGGACACCCTTATGACGGTTATGTCTGAGCTTCACCTGACAGAGAAGATGGTGGACGTGTTCGAGGGATTTTACCAGAAAATGGAAGGATAGGGGAATTTATGATACAGAATATGAGAAAAAGAATGCCGGAAGGCTTTTTATGGGGAGCAGCCACCAGTGCCTACCAGGTGGAGGGAGCGGCCGAGGAGGACGGCAAAAAGCTGTCCCAGATGGATGTGCTAAACAGAGGGACCGGGTTCGCGGACGCCAGTGTGGCCAGCGACCATTATCACCGGTACAAAGAGGATATTGCGCTGATGAAGGAGTGCGGTTTTACGGCCTACCGTTTCTCCTTCTCCTGGTCCAGGATCTTCCCGGACGGAACAGGGGAGGTGAATCCCAAGGGCGTGGAGTTTTATGACAATCTGGTGGATGAGCTGATCCGAAACGGCATCCAGCCTGTTCCCACCATCTATCATTATGACATGCCTATGGCATTGGTGGAGCGGTACGATGGCTGGGTCAGCCGCCAGAGCGTAGAGGATTTCACCGCCTACGGCGAGTTCCTGGTGAAACGCTACGGCGACAGGATCAGTGACTGGCTGATTATCAATGAGCAGAGCATCATTGTGGAGTTCTGGAAAAAGAAGAATTATGTACCGGAGAAATACCATGATGATCCCCAAGTGAAGTTCCAGATCAACCACCACATGAATCTGGCCCAGGCCAGGGTGAGCAGCCTGATCCACAAGTATGTGAAGGGGGGACGCTCCGGCGCGGCCATCGGCTATTCCCCGGTGTACGGCCTGGATTCCACGCCGAAAAACATGCTGGCTATGCTGAACGCTGAGGATCTGAAGAACCATTATTTTTTGGATATCTACTTTAAGGGAGAGTACCCTGTGGGCGCTCTCAGCTACCTGAAGGAGCAGGGGATGGCGCCCGTGATCGGGGCGGGCGACATGGAGGAGATCCGCAGGGGGAAGCTGGACTTCCTGGGCGTGAATTATTACGCCAGCAAGTGCGTCCGATTCCCTGAGCAGGACAACAACCGGCTGGTGGAGGCAAAGAGCAACCTGGCCGGCCGGAAGGGGGCCATGGGCGCCTATGAGTGCATGCCCGATTTCTACCAGTATATGAAGAACCCCAACGCAGATACCAATGACTGGGACTGGACCATAGACCCAACGGGCATGGAGTATCTGCTGCGGGATATCTACGAGCGCTATCACATCCCCATGGTGATCACGGAAAATGGCCTGGGCGCCAGGGATGTGCTGGAGGACGGCGCTGTCCACGATGACTACCGCATCGACTACTGGACGAAACACCTGCGGGCAGTGCACCGGGCCATCCAGCTGGGTGTGGATGTAAGAGGGTTCCTTCCCTGGTCCTTCCTGGATGTGCTCAGCACCAGCAACGGCTACCAGAAACGGTATGGGCTGGTGTATGTGAACCGGGAGGATGATAATGTGAAGGATCTTGCCAGGATTAAAAAGGACAGCTTCTATTGGTATCAGAAGGTAATCCACAGCAACGGAGAGCTGTGCTTAAACGACAAGCTGGAATAATCAGTGGCAAGCCGGATTGTCTGTTGAGAATGTCATCACAATGTGTTAAAATAAACCGAGACCTGACATTTTCAACAGACAAGGAGAAGCTATGTGGAATTATACAAAATGTACGGCCAGTGACAGAGAACAGAAGGTAAAAGAGCTGACAGCGGCATTTGGCGAGGACAAAGACTGTCTTAAATATTTAGCGGAAGTGCAGCGCTGCATCAGCAGCACACAGACCACCATTGTACTGCTTCAGGATCTGGATACCAACCGTCTGATTGAGATGGACTATGTACCGGTCAATGACTATATGTTCCATGTGGTCAATATACAGCCCAATGGGATCAGGGCGCAGGGGCTTCCCTGCAGGAATATTGAGGAGGCTGTGGAGCAGTTTATGAAATTCCCGCTGGGGAATTGCTGAGTTAATATTTCTTACTAAACACTATAACGCAGATATTTTGCAAGCCATTTGCAGAGTATCTGCGTTTTATTATAGAGAGGAATACTTGCAAACCAAGTCTATGAGCGTCTTTTGTAATATGAACAACTTTTTTCCCAATGTGGTTGACGGATAGAATCTTATAGTATATAATGTACTTGTACAATAAGTACACTAAAATACAAAGAGGAGGCTTCCCGTGGAAATTATCATCAGCAGCAGTACAAGCAAGCCCATATATGAGCAGATAACATCACAGATCAAGGCTATGATCATGAGCGGAGAGCTGCAGACAGGGGAAGCGATTCCGTCTATGCGCTCTCTGGCGAAATCACTGCATGTCAGTGTGATTACTGTTCAGAAGGCTTATGAGGATTTACAGAGGGACGGATTTATTGACACTACAGTGGGGCGGGGCAGCTTTGTGTCGGCCCAGAACAAGGACTTTTACCAGGAAGAGCAGCAGCGCAGGGCGGAGGAGCATCTGCAGGAAGCTGCGGATATTGGCCGGACCAGCGGGATTCCGGTGGAGAAACTGATTGAGGTGCTGAAGCTGTTTTATCAGGAGGATTGACTATGAAGCAGAATATTTTAGAGGTTAGAGGTTTAACCAAACGATACGGCGGCTTTGTGCTGGACAATGTGTCCTTTGACGTGCCCAGGGGAACCATCGTGGGGCTGATCGGTGAAAATGGTGCGGGCAAGAGCACCACCATTGACGCAGTCCTGGGTCTGATACAGAAGGATTCCGGCGCAGTCAGCATATTCGGCAGGGAGGAAGAGGGGATAGACAGGGCTGTGCGTGAGCAGATCGGCGTGATCTTTGACGGCAGTAATTTCTCGGAGGAACTGATGCCGCTGAGATTAAACAAGGTGCTGAGAGCTATTTATCAGGGATGGGATGAGCCTCTGTACTTCTCCCTGCTGGAGAAATGGTCCATTCCGGCCGGAAAAAAGATTAAGACCTTCTCACGGGGCATGAAGCAGAAGCTGTCTATAGCGGCCGCATTTTCACACCATCCCAGCCTGCTGGTGCTGGACGAGGCCACAAGCGGGCTGGACCCCATTGTGAGGGATGATATTCTGGATATGTTTCTGGATTTTGTTCAGGATGAGAATAACTCTATCCTGGTGTCCTCCCATATCACCAGTGACCTGGAAAAGGTTGCCGATTACATTGTATTTCTCCACAACGGGCGGATTATATTCAGCAAGTCCAAGGATGAGCTGATCTACCGGTACGGGATCATCAAGTGCGGGGAAAAGCAGTTTCACGAGATCGCGGCTGAGGATGTAATCAGGTACCGTAAGCAGGACTATGAGTGGCAGGTGCTGGTTGCCGACAGGGAGGCGGCCCGCCGCAGGTATCCCAGGGCCGTGATCGACCCGGCCGCAATTGACGAGATTATGCTGTTATATGTAAAGGGGGAGGAACTATGACCGGACTGATACGCAACAATTTTTATTCTATGGAAAGCAACATTAAGCTGTCCTTTCTGCTGTCTGTTGTGATTGCAGCAGTTCCCTGCCTAACCGGCAGCCAGAAGATGCTGTCAACCATGGTGGCTGTGCAGATCCTTCTGTTTGTGGTAAATACCGGGTCGTCGCTCCAGGCAGATGAGGCGGCCAAATGGAATAAATTCGAGATCACCCTGCCTGTTGAGCGCCGGACCATCATCGGGGCAAAATACATTACCATGGCAGTGCTGGTATTCCTGGGCCTTATTATGGGCGGACTTACCACGCTTCTCACCGGCATGACCGGAATGGATATCAAGCCTGCTTATGTGATCTGGGGCTTCGGTTTCGGACTGTCGCTGTCGCTTACATCCGTGGCGTTCATGTACCCGGCCATGCTGAAGCTGGGAACGGAAAAGAGTGAGATGATTATCTGCATTTCCGCCTTCTGTGCAGTGGGGATTGTTAATATAATCGGGGTGGTGCTGTCCCCAATAATAGGTTCCTGGAATTACCAGCATCCGGTAAAAGGGGTGGCTTTAACCATTATATCATTTGGACTGTATCTGCTATCGTATGCGGTGGCTCTGGAAATCCACCGCAGGAAGGAATTTTAACCAATCACAAAAGATACACCGCCGGGAATATTTCCGGCCGGTGTATCTTTTGCTGTAAACCTGGTTGGAAATGTTAAATCCGGATACTCTGGGGGAAACAAAACAGATTATCCGGATCATACCGCCTCTTTACATCCATCAGGCGCCCGGCATTTCCTCCGTAATACGCATTCATATAATCGAAGGTATTAATATAGGGGAAATTAATATAGGAACCTTTTGTCAGGCAGTGCAGACATTGATAGCGGGCATATAACCATTCGCAGCTGGCGCATTGGGCCAGGTCATCTCTCCACACTGTTTCGATCCCAATGATAAAGTTGGCGTTTCTGTAGTAAAATGCTGTGTCACGGGGGCGCAGGAGACGGACTTTTCCGCCCAGTGCATAGAGTGCCACGGAAGCATAGACAGCGCCCCAGGCTCTGTTTTTTACAAGCTGTATGATGGTGCGGATCTGGCTGTCCGTATATTGGCCGTAAGCGAACCTTCCCGCAAACTGGAATTTTTCAGAGCTGGGATAGATGGAGGCGTCAATTTCCGTGGCTTCCCAGAAGGTTACATACCGCAATGTGGCTTCTGCGCCGCGGATACTGGTAAAGGGCCGTATGGCATCCCATGCTTCCTGAGGGGAACCGTAGAAGAAACCCCGCAGGAAGATCCCCATGCCTTCCACCTGTGAGTTGAAAATGCGGCTGTTGGGCGTAAACCGGAATTCGTCGGTTTCCGTCCATTCCTGCCATGTCTTAAGGAAACAGAAGGCAGTGGATTCATCGATTCCGGAATATTGAATATCCACATAGGTCACGTGGCTGAACTCGGGCGGGAGACGGTAACTGAGTGAGGTGACGACGCCCAGATTTCCACCGCCGCCGCCCCGCAAAGCCCAGAACAGATCCGGGTGTGAGGTTTCGCTGGCTGTGATGATTCTGCCGCCCGGGTCCACAAGCTCAGCCTGTACAAGGCTGTCGCAGGCCAGTCCGAGCATTCTGGAGGAATGGCCCCATCCGCCGCCCTGTGTAAGGCCAGCAGCTCCCACCGTGGGGCAGGTGCCGCTGGGGAAGGGGAGGCCGTATTGCTTTAAGAATCCGTATAGCTCCCTGTTGTTGATGCCGCCGCCTATTTTAAGTGTACTGCCGTCCATCCGGATATCCTTCATAGGGCTTGTATCTATGGTTAACCTCCCGTCCCCAACGCACCACCCCTCGTAATTGTGGCCGCCTGAGCGGACGCGGATGATCTGCCCTTTCTCCTTGGCGCACCGGACTGCCCGGGCGGCCGTTTCACTGTTCTCACAGTAGATAATGGCAGATGGAAATCTCTGGATGGAGCGGTTGAAAACTTGTCTCACCTCAGGGTATGAGGGACAGCACGGCAGAATCACCCGGCTGCAGATTTTTTCATTTTCCATGGATGTTTTATGTCCTCCTTTCATAGATGGTCAAACACGCTCTAGTACAACATATGTCCCGCGGTGTTTAAGGGTGAAACGGCGGCTTTTTCTGTAAATACTGACAAAGGGTGTCATGAAATGTATGGTATATTGGCATCAATTAAAGCAGAGGAGGTATTTGCAGATGGCAGATAAAATTCGGTATGAGAAAGAACGGGAGCGGCTGACCGATCAATACCAGAAACCGCCGGAAGAATTGATCCGGATATTTATGGGGGAGGAGGCCTGGCGGCGCCTGGGCCGTTTTGAGGAAATGCTTCGGGAGCGGTACCAGCTGAACCGGGAGTTAAAGTTCCCTTTTGGGAATACATATGGTTGGGGATTCCGGTATGCCCACAAAAAATCGCTGCTGCTCTATGTGTTTATCGAGGAAGGAGGCTTCTGCTGTACGATCTCCATCAGCGATAAGGGTGCCCGTCAGATGGACTCCATCCTGGGGGAGCTGCCACGGGAGTTACAGGAGGCCTGGCTCAACCGCTATGCCTGCGGCGCGGAAGGGGGATGGCTCAACCGTTCCGTTAAAAGCGATGATGAGCTGCCGGGACTGGTGCGCCTGGTCGGTGTTAAGGTAAAACCGGTAATGTCATGAAACACCTATGGAAATGTCATGAAACGGCCAGCAGCCTTCTTTTTAATGCGGTATAATAATTCTGGGATTGTGCACTGCCGCGGCAGGCGCAATATCTGAAAAACATACGGTTAAAAGGAGAAACAATATGGATGTTGGAGCAAAGGTTGCCATAACATTTTTGGCAATTATCATCGTGATTATGGTCCTGTTGATTGTGCTGATCACACAGTATAAAAAACGGGTTGAGCGGACGTCGGATCCATTTCCGCAGGTCGTGCGGGATGCGGCGGTAAAGGCTGTTCCGGAGAGCTCGGAATTTGATATGATTGTGGTGTCGGGGGTGAAGGATGCCATCACATCGGCCAAGGGTTATGAGCGGATACAGAGCGGATACGACTCCCTGCCCAATTACATCTTTTGTTACCGGGGCGATGAGATCTACATAATGGGAGCCAAATACTCGTCCAGAAAAAGCATAGATGTGGATACGGATCTGATCCTGCATTTTACAAAGGGCCAGCTTCAGTCGGTGAAGATTGGAACCGCTGGGAAAATACTGCTTTTCTTCAAGGACAGCAAGCGGTTTTTTGCTATGGCGGCGGGCAAGGTGGTCATTGCTCCGCAGCAGGAGGAATATGACAGCTTCATGTGCTATATCAAGGACCTGGCAGCGGAAGTCAACGGATAACAGGGGGAGCGTATATGTATCTGATTATTTTTTGGGAATCCCTCTGCTGATTGCCCTGGTGCTGGTCAAGCTGGCCATGAACCGCAAGGAGAATAAATATGAGAAATTCCTGGCAGCCATGAAAGCGGGAGCCATGGAAGCAGCGCCGGAGACGGCTGGCTTTAACGTGGTCATGGCCCGGGGCGCCAAGGATACCGTGTCCACCGTAGAGGGCTACAGCAGCCTTGTGGAGGGCGGAAATACTATTCCTGGTTTTATTGTCAGCTACCGCGGGGATGAGATGTACATCCTGTCCATAGGCAGCGCTGCCCCGGACTCAGTGAAGGTGAACCCTGGATTCATTCTCCACATAACATGTGACCGGCTGGAGGAGGTAACCTTCGGCCCCATGGGTAAGACCACCTTCTGCTTTAAGGACAGCGGCCGGATCTTTTCAATGACAGTGACGGAATACGCCCTTCCCATGGTGCTGCAGGAGATGGCAAACCAGGAGTTTAAAGATTATATCAGAGAATTTGCAAAACGTGTGAACGGTTGATCAGGGCGGCTTCCTGCCGAGTGCAGGAGGCCGTTTTCGATGTGCGCGGTGAGGCGTGTACGGGTCAATATTTTGTCTGGATTAAGTGTGAAATGGATGGTATAATTTGAACATGCAGCGATAACCATAACCAATAAAAGCACAAGAGGTAAGATATGAAGATAGCAGTATTAAAGATCAGGCTGTACGCCCCGTGGGTGCACTCCCTGAAAGAGAAGCGGATGGTGGTGAAAAGCATCCTGGCCAAGATCCGCAACAAGTACCAGGTATCCGCCGCTGAGGTGGAAGAACAGGACGTCCATCAGACCATTGTGATCGGCGTGGCCGCTATTGCGGCACATAATGCCCAGGCGGACAGCATGATGGCGGACATCCTGGATTTTGTGGAACAGAATACGGAGGCCGAGATTGTGGGGCAGGAGATGGAGGTGCGGTAGTATACCGTACCGGCAGAGCTAGTGGAGCGGCTTCAGCAGGTGGTCATTTCCCCCAATCCAGTTGACAAAAATGTATAGTAGGTATACAATTTTATTATGGAGAAAAAAATAACAAGTGAAGAGTTAACGTATCAGCTTTTGTGCACCATC
>URUZ01000014.1 GCA_900551225.1 uncultured Clostridium sp. | reverse complement strand
ATATAATATTATTGTCAGGGAATACCTGTGGATTGAAATAATAATATTATTAATAAAGAAGAGTTTGCTATTTTTCTTTTGGGCTGTTAATCGTTTTTCTATAAAGCCCCAGATTGGGGCATAGAAAAACCACCCTTGTAAACTTTCGCCAGTCAAGAGGGTGGAATTTCTATCCATTTTAAGGCCAACCCCTTGTAGGGGGCGGTTGTTCCTTTTTTATACCTTTAATATAGCACATTCATATCAATTCTGCAAGGCGCAAATCAAGCATCTCCTGGAATCTCCGTTTTCAACTTCTCCGCCTTCTCCCACTCCCCAGTCCTCCCATAAATCTTCCTCAGAAACACCGCCGCATTAGCCTTATGAAGCGGCGACCTGCTGGTCTCAAAGTCCTTCTCCAGCGCCTGCTTCGGACTGTTCTTCCCGTCCAGCACATCCAGGCACAGCTGCTGGCATGCGATAATGTGCCGCGCCTTCTGGCGGAATTTCTCTTTGCACTTGGGGTCCGCGGCCACGGACCGCAGGCCTTCCAAGGCCCCCGCCGCCTTCTGCCGGTCCTCCATCAGGAGATATGCGGTTCCCAGATTGGAGTATACCAGGCCCTTCAGCGCCCTGGCCTGGTCCGGCACCTGCTGGCGCTCCAGCAGGTCTGCCGCCTCACCGGCCTTCCCCAGGGCCAGATACCCGTTGGCCACATGGGCCGCGTGGGTCACCCGGTCCGCTGTGCCCGCCTTTGCGTCAAGGATGGGAAGCGCGGCATCCAGGAATGCCTGTGGTTCCATCTTCTCATACAAAAGCAGCAGAATCTCCTGATATCTGCGCATGGCTATCAGTTTGGCTGCATAGACAGCCACATTGACTGCCAGGGCCGCAGCCACAACCATCAGAATGATCCTGGTGGACATTTCCCCGGAATATAAAAACCAGGCAGCCGCAGCACAGACCACTGCCCCCAACACACTTCCAAACACCGCGGTTCTCCTGCTCTCTTTAAAAAATCCAATCATAAGGCTCTCCTCTCGGTTCCCTTCTGCCCTGTGCATAAAGCAATCCTGCCCGGCCCGGAACACGTCAAAGGCGCGCACCCATGGCCGGGCAGGATTTCACATGCATTTGCAGAGAAAATGCGTTCAGCTTAAGTTTTTAGCCAACCAGTCCCACCATGGTCAGGCCCGCCAGACAGATGAATGCTACAATACCGCCCAGCGCATTGGTCGTTGTAAAGTATTTCAGTCCCTGCTTTGTATCAAATCCATACAGGGAGGTGAAAATCCAGAATCCACTGTTGTTGACATGCCAGCCCACCATGGAGCCTGCGCCAATTGCCAGGGTTGCAACCACTGGGTCCATCCCAAGTACCGGGATCAGGTCCACCATCAGGGCTGCCGCCGTCATGGACGCGGTGGTCATGGAGCCGCATACGGTCATCAGGATTGCAGCCAGCAGGAAGGGAATCAGCAGGCTGGGGAAGCTGGTCTTTGCAATGGCGTTGCCGATCACGCTGATGGCCTCGTTTTCGCGGAGGATTCCGCCCATTGCACCGCCCATTGCGGTGATTAACAGTGCGCTGATGGCGATCTTTAACGCGCGTCCGCACCAGTTGCCGAATACAATCTCAGTCCAGGAGCTCTTCTCAGACAGCTCCTTGGTTCCGGTAGCCTCATTGGCCTTTCTTACAACCTTGTCCTTGCGGCCAAGCACCATCAGGCCCAGGGCAACGATACCGCAGAACAGTGCCAGAACGGTGTCGCCGAAGGTGTTGAAGAAGGTATAGGCACCAGAGCCTTCCTCCACCATCAGCTTGCCGATGGAGCCTACAGCGATCATCACTGCGGGAAGCAGCAGGGGAACAAAGGACATGCCCGCGCTGGGAATATTATCCTCTGCAATGAGCAGATGCTCCACGGATGCGTCGTCATCCACCGCCTCGATGCCCTCGGTATAGTCAGCCAGAGGCTCAATGTACTCACCCTTGGCGAATATGGGAGCCAGTGCAAAATAGCAAACTGCGAATGACACAACGCTGCACACCAGGCCCCACATGATCACAGTGCCGATGTCGGCCTGCAGCAGCACGGCCACAGCCAGAACGCCGGGTGTGGGAGGAACGAGTCCGTGAGTCAGGGTCAGGCCCAGGTTTACAAAGGGGGCCACCTGGGACATGCTCATCTTCTTGCGCTTTGCAAGGATGGCGGAGATCGGCGCATTCAGGATAATGGCGATATCGCCGAATACAGGGATACTCATGATAAATCCGGTCAGGGCCGGAGCCAGTTCCAGGCGTTTGCCCTTGAACAGGCGGATAAAGAAGTTAACAATGCTGGTAGCCGCACCCGTATCAGAGATACCGGATGCGATCACTGCGCCGAAAATGATCATGACGCCGATGCTTCCCAAAGTGGAACCAAAATAGTTCTTGATGGATGCAAATGTATCAACCAGCGGTTTGCCGGACACCAGTCCGATGAAAACAGCTGTAATGAACAGTGTCATTACGGGGTGCATTTTAAATTTCAGGGTCAGCACGGTCAAGATTACAATGGCCGCAACCAACATAATGATAAATGTTGTAGGTGACATACCCTCTCCTCCTAAGTTCTCTCAATTAAGTTTTATCATATGCCGTTCTCTCTGCCAAACGGATACAATGGTTTATGTATATGTATTAAATACAGCCGCACTGCTCCAGCATGCTTCTGGTGGCCTTATACGCTGTATCTATTACCCATTTGGGGTCCTTTGCCCAATACTCAGGGTTAAAGGTTTCGATAGAAACCATGCCGTCATAGCCGGTTTTCTTCAGATTCTCAAGGAAATTGCCGATATCCACCACGCCCTCATCGGGGAAGCAGCGTTTATCCTGGCCCATCTCCTCATCCGGCACATCCTTTCCGCTCATCATGTGAACGGCGAAGATCTTGGACCGCTGGACCTGGCCCATGGCCGAGAAATCGTTGGTCCTGCCATTCAGATAAATGTTGTAGGAATCAAACACAAAACCCACATTGTCCATGTCCACTGCCCGGACGATGGCATCGGCCTCCTCCACAGTGCGGACGCTGCTGCGGTCAAAGCCCACCAGCTCGAAACACAGGTTAACATCATAGGCCCGGGACATTTCCCCCAGTTCCTTTAAGATGCGCACGCAGTTTTTAAAGGTTTCTTCCCTGGTTCCCACAAAGGGGCCTCCCGCGGGATCTCTCTGCAGGGGCGGAACAATGATGAAATAATGGCTGCCGATGGCCTTGGCGGCCTCCAGCCCCTGGTTGAATTCCGCCAGCAGGGCTTCCCGCCTGGCCTGGTCATCCTGCTCTCCCAGAAACTCCGGGTACACATACAGGGCGTTGAGGGCGTGTGGCTTTAAATGGCTTGTCTTAAAAAATGCTGCCAGCTCCTCCAGCGTATGCTCCTTCAGATAGTCGCTCAGCATATCCAGGCGGATCTCAATATAATCAAATCCCGCTGCCTCGCACAGCTCTAAATCCAGGGCCAGGCTTGAACAGTCCTTTGCCGTGGCCTCGTTGTAGGATGTTTTCATTGGTATTCCTCCCTCTTATTTAATCGGGAACTTGATCACGCTGTTGGTTTCAGTGGCGCGGTAGATTCCGGTGAAGATCTCCACTGTCTTGCGGCCTTCCCTGGCGTCCACCAGCGGTTTCTCGCCCTTCTGCACAGCGTCCACAAAGTCTCCTATCTGCTCCTGATGGTAGTGGTACATGGAATCCACGCTGTTGAAAAAGTCGGTGTCCTCCTGTTTCCAGGTCTCCAGCATATCCGCCTCTCCCTCCACGGTCCACAGGTCGTTGTAGGGTGCCTCGGTGATGGTGGACATTCCGGCCACGAACATGGCTCCGCCGTCTGTCTGCACCCCGGCCGCGGCTCCATTTTCACCGAAAATGTGAACCTTGCCGTACAGTGCCGGATTCTGGCTGTTGGACACCACGATGTTGCCCAAGCCGCCGTTCTTGAACTTGATCACAGCCACAGCCGTGTCCTCCACCTCGATATAAGGATGGTTTAAGTTCTTCCACACGCCGTAGATCTCATCCACATCTCCCATGTACCACTGGAGCAGGTCGATCTGGTGTGGGGCCTGGTTGACCATCACGCCGCCTCCCTCTCCCTTCCAGCTGCCTCTCCAGGGATCGCTGTCATAATACTTTTTATCTCTCCAGCCCAGCATGGTCACCATGCCCAGCACCGGGCGGCCCAGCTTGCCGTCGTCAATTGCATTCTTGATCCGCATGCAGGGACGGTAGAAACGGCGCTGCACCATGGTTCCGATGGTCACATGGTTCTTGTCCCCCGCCTCGATGATCCGGTCGCAGTCCTCCAGGCTGGAGGCCAGGGGCTTCTCGATCAGCACATTGCAGCCGCACTCCGCCGCCGTTACGGCCGGGTTGGCGTGAAGGGGATGGGGGGTGCAGACGCTGACAATGTCCAGGCCGCACTCCTTAATCATAGTCTCAATGTTGTCGTAGGCCTTTACTCCATAGCGCTCCGCAAATGCCCGGGCGCGTTCAATATCATTGTCACATACAGCAGTAAACTCACTGTTCTTCAGAGCTGCAAACGCCTTCGCGTGGAAATCGCCCACTTTGCCGCAGCCTATAATTCCGGTCTTTAATTTGTTCATGTTACCTCTCCTATGTATATACTTTACCTTATTTGTAACTGTTCAGCACCCTCACAGTTACCACATTTTCTATACTTATTTCATGTATCCGCCCTTCATGGGTCCCACCGCGTGTTCTGAATAGATCTTCAGCACACCGGACTGGTATCTGGCGGGCTTAGGCTGCCATTTGGCCCGGCGCTCCGCCAGAATGGCCTCCATCTCTTCCTCTGTCTTGGGCTGTCCCTTCACGCCTGCTATGCGCAGAATCCGTTTGGGTATGTTCACTTCAATCAGATCCCCCTCTTCCACCAGGGCGATGGGGCCGCCCTCAGCCGCCTCAGGGCTGACATGGCCGATGGCCGGGCCCTTGGAAGCGCCTGAGAATCTGCCGTCGGTAATCAGCGCGATGCTCTTGCCCAGCTCCTCATCAGATGCGATGGCTTCCGTGGTATAGAACATCTCCGGCATGCCGCTGCCCTTGGGTCCTTCATAGCGGATGAACACAGCATCCCCAGGCTTAATGTCCCGGGCGATAACAGCCGCAATGGCATCCTCCTCACAGTCAAAGGGGCGGGCGCTGAGCATTGCCACATGCATCTCCTTCGGAACCGCGGAATGCTTCACCACTGATCCCTCGGGGGCCAGATTGCCCTTTAAGATGGCGATGGTGCCGTTCTCTCCAATGGGGCTGTCATAGGGGTAAATGATCTGCTCCTTCTTAAGTCCCGTGGGTTCCAGCAGCTTTGCGCAGCGCTCATAATAACCATTCTGCTTCAGCTCATCCAGGTTCTCCCCCAGCGTCCTGCCTGTCACGGTCATCACATCCAGGTGCAGGCTGTGGCGGATCTCCTCCATCACCGCGGGAACGCCGCCCGCATAGTAGAAATAGGCTGCCGGCCACTGGCCTGCGGGGCGTACATTTAACAGGTAATGGGCGTTCTTGTGAATCCGCTCAAATGTGTCGGAGTCAATGGTAATCCCGAACTCATGAGCAATGGCCGGCAGGTGAAGCAGGGCGTTGGTGGAGCCTGAGATGGCCGCGTGAACCATAATGGCATTCTCAAAGCTCTCCATGGTCACCATGTCCCTGGGCTTTAGATCCATCTCGGCCAGCTTCATGGCCTGCACACCCGCGTTGTATGCCGCCTTCTTCAGATCCTCACAGGTAGCCGGCATCACGCTGGTGCCGGGCAGCATCAGCCCCAGGGCCTCTGCCATCACCTGCATGGTGCAGGCGGTTCCCATGAAGCTGCAGGCTCCGCAGCTGGGACAGGCGTGGTGCTTATAGTACAGGAACTTCTCCTCTGTGATCTCGCCGCGCTGGCACATGGCGCTGTATTTACCAATTTCTTCCAAAGTAAGCATATCAGGACCGGCTTCCATGACGCCGCCTGTGGCCATGATGGAGGGAATATTGCAGCGGCCGATTCCCATCAGCAGCCCTGGCATACCCTTGTCGCAGCTGGCGATGAACACGCCTCCGTCAAAGGGGGTGGCGCTCTCATGGATCTCCACCATACCCGCGATCATATCGCGGCTGGCCAGGGAGTAATTGATCCCGTCATGGCCCTGGGCCTGTCCATCGCAGATGTCGGTGGTATAATACCGGGCCGCCTTGCCTCCGGCATCCCTCACCCCTTTAACTGCCTCCTCCACGAACTCCATCAGGTGGGCGCTGCCGGGATGGCTGTCTCCCATGGTGCTCTCGATCATAATCTTGGGCTTACTCAGATCTTCCAGCTTCCAGCCCATTCCCAGACGGAGCGGGTCCATCTCCGGGGCCAGTTTCCTCACTTCTTCGCTTCTATACATGTTCATTGCTCCTTTTGCTTGTGGCTGCCGCCAAAATATCAGATGTCTGACGTCTTATGCGTTAATTTTAGCAATATTTTGCTAAAAAGTCAACCATTAATTTTGTTTTTTTGTGGCTTGTACATAAACAGAGCGGCTAGGGAAGAATATTCCTCCGTGCCGCTCTGTCCTATTTTTCAATTATTTGCGTTCCAGGTAAGCCATACTGGCATTTTCATCGGGGTAAATAATGAACCCTTCCACATCCGCTCCGCAGCCGTAGGTCTGCTGCTCATAATAGAGCGGCGCGCCGCAGGCATCATTTTTCAATTCTTCCTGAATTTGGTACATCACTTTTGCGCGCTCCGCTGTATCCAGAATTGTGCTCTGCTCTCCCAGCAGCTTGTCCACCGAGTCGTTGCTGAACCGCGAATAGTTCTGGGGGCCGCCTGTGCCGAAGTTCATATACAGGTTGAATTCCGGATCACCGGTGGGGCAGCCCATTCCCAGCAGGAAGAACTGGTGCTGTCCGGAGGTGGCCTGCTCACTGTATGCGCCCCAGTCCAGTACATTGATCTCTGCTGTGATTCCCACCTCCATAAGCATGGCCTGAACCACCTCCGCCACCTGGCGGTCCATGGCGTAACGGCCTTCCGGTGTGCTTAAGGTAAGCTTGAATCCGTCCGCATATCCGGCCTCTGCCAGAAGCTCCTTCGCCTTCTCCGGGTTATACTCATAGCAGCCAAGGCCCTTGGCTGAATTGTCAATCACATTGGAAACCATGAAGGAATCGGGGTAGGATGCCACATCCCTCATAACGTTTTTGATAATGGATTCCCGGTCAATGGCATAGTTCACTGCCTGGCGCACACGCACATCATCCAGCGGCTTAACCGTGCTGTTCATTCCCAGGAATATGGTGCGGTATCCAGTCTCAATCAGTACCTTAACATTGGGATCGCTCTGCAGCTCCTCGATCTGAATGGGCGGAATACCTGCCACCAGATCCCCATCTCCGGTTTTGAGCATCATCACACGGGAGGCGTCCTCTGGCACAATCCGGAAGGTGACGGAGTCCGCTTTTGCTTTTTCACCCCAGTAATCGTCAAAGCGTGTCATCACCAGGCTGCTGCCGTAGTCCCATTTTTCCAGTTTTAAAGGGCCGGTTCCCACAGGATTCTGTCCGAATTCCTTCCCTGAAGCTTCTGCTGACTTGGGACTGACCATGCCTGTGGTATAGCTGCTGATCTGGGCCAGGAAAACGCTGCTCGGCCCGGTCAGCGTGAAAGCCACCGTGTACTCGTCCACAACATCCACACTCTTAACCATGTCCACCACAGATGCCTTGGGAGCTGCGGTCTCCGGGTTTTTCAAGCGCTCGATATTATATTTAACTGCCTCTGCGTTAAATGTCTCACCGTCCTGGAACTTGACTCCCTGACGAAGCTTGAAGGTCCAGACAGTGCCGTCCTCCGAGGTGGTCCAGCTCTCCGCCAGGCCTGGCTGGATAGAGGAATCCGTGCCCCTGCGTACCAGCGTTTCATAGATCTGGAATGCTGCCCTGGCAGTTGCATTGTCATTGATCAGATGAGGGTCCAGGGTGGTGGGCTCCGTGCCGCAGACATAGACAAAATCCCTGCTCTTTGATGATTCTGTCGCTGCCCCAGCTTCAGCTTCCGTGGTAACAGCCCCGGCCTGAGTGCTGCCAGAAGTAGCAGATCCTCCGCCGCAGCCTGACAACCCCAGCATTATCATTGACAATACAACTGCACATGCTCTGTTCTTAATCCTTTTTTTCATTTTCACTTCTCCCTTCTTTATTTGCGCAGCGCCGTTATCCTGTAAAATGGCAGGCGGCCTGATGATCTGTTCCGATTACCTTAAGCTCCGGGGTCTGTTGGTGGCAGATCTCCCTGGCCATCCAGCACCGGTTTGCAAACCGGCACCCCGGCTGTGGGTTCACAGGGCTTGGCACATCTCCTTTCAGCAGAATTTTCTCCTTTCGCTGGTAGTTGTATTTTGCAATGGGCACCGCAGACAGCAGGGCCCTGGTGTACGGATGGGCCGGGCTTACGAACAGCTCTCTGGATTTACATATCTCCACAATCTGACCCAGATACATGACTATAATCCTGTTGCTGATATGCCTGACCACGCTTAAATCATGGGATATGAACAGGTAGGTCAGCCCCATGTGCTCCTGCATATCCTGGAGCAGGTTTAATATCTGGGCCTGGATGGACACGTCTAGGGACGATACCGGCTCATCGCAGACAATGAATTCCGGATTCATGGCAAGGGCCCGGATAATGCCCACCCTCTGCCGCCTTCCACCGTCCAGTTCATGGGGATAGGCGTTGTACAGCTTACGGCTCACCCCTCCCTTGCTCATCAGCTCCAGCACCTTCTGGTTCAGCTCCTTCTGCTTCACCAGCCGGTTGATCACCAGCGGCTCGGAGATAATCTGTCCAATGGTCTTGCGGGGGTCCAGACAGGAATAAGGGTCCTGGAAGATGATCTGGATCTGCTTGCGCAGAGCGCGCATCTGTTTCGGATTGTAATCCAGAATATTCTCCCCCTTGTAGCAGACCTCGCCGGAGGTATGGGGAACCAGCCGGAGTACAGTCCGCCCGATGGTGGATTTCCCGCACCCGCTCTCTCCCACCAGGCCCAGGGTCTCCCCCTTGTTGATGTGAAAGCTGACGCCGTCCACCGCGTGAAGCGTCCCGTTTGATACTGGATAAAATTTACATAGATTTTTAACGTCCAGAAGAATCTCACTCATCCCGGCATCCTCCTTGATATTTATGGCATTTTACCATGTGCTCCTGGCCCACCTGGATCTCCTCAGGCTCTTTTTCGCGGCAGATATCCATTGCTTCACTGCAGCGTTTGCAGAACTTGCAGCCTGCCGGCAGGTTCATTGGGTCAGGCATTGCTCCTGGTATGATCTGAAGGCGTTTGGACTCCCGGGATTCAATATCCGGCAGGCAGCCGAACAAGCCTCTGGTGTAAGGATGCAGCGGATTGGTGAAAATAGACTTAATATCCCCCTTTTCAATGACACTGCCGGCATAAGCCACCACCACATAATCCGCAATTTCCGCCACTACGCCCAGAGCATGAGTGATGAAGATAATGGACGTGTCATATTGATCTTTCAGATCCTTCATCAGGTTCAGAATCTGGGCCTGGATGGTCACATCCAGGGCAGTGGTGGGTTCATCCGCAATCAGCAGGCTGGGATTGCAGGCCAGCCCCATGGCAATGCAGACCCTCTGCCTCATTCCGCCGCTGAACTCATGGGGATAGTTGGCGGCCCGTTCCCTGGGAATGCCAACCACCTCCAGCATCTCCCCCGCCCGTTTTTCAGCCTCCCCCTTGTTTGTATTCTGATGCTGCATGATCACGTTGGCTATCTGATGGCCAACTGTGTATACAGGATTTAGGGAGGTCATGGGATTCTGAAATATCATGGAGATTTTGTCCCCCCTGTACTTGCGCAGCTTTGCTTCGCCGGTTTTCAGCAGGTCCTCCCCGTTAAAGAGGATCTCCCCCGAGGTGATGACCCCGGGCGGAGACTGCACCAGGCCCATCACACTGAGGGCCGTGGTGGTCTTGCCCGCTCCAGTCTCGCCCACAAGCCCCACTGTTTTCCCCTTGGGAACGTCAAAGCTCATGCCGTTTAAGGCTTTGACAACCCCGTCAAAGGTTCTGAACTCAATACTGAGATTTTTTATTTCTAATATATTTTCACTCATAAACACTCCCCTTTGAACTGCGTTTACTGGTGCAGGTATTCATAAAAAATGCTGGCCATGTATTTGATTCCCGTCAAATATTGCTCTATGCTGATATTTTCATCGGGCGCATGAGTATTGGCAGTAGAAAACGGCGCTCCCAGCCCAATCACGAAGATTTCTCCGCCAATATACTGCGGAAACAGCCCAAAGGGAGCAGTTCCGTCCAGATAAGGCCAGACCACCGGCTCCTGGCCGTACACTTCCTTCGCCAGCCGGACCGAAGTCTGTACCAGTTGGTTGGAGGGCGGCACCTTGTAAGGCGGGACGCTGGGTACTGCTTTTATCTCAAACGGTCCATAGGGAGAGGAATTTACAAAATCTTTCAGTTTTTCCGCAGCCTCCTCTGCCGTCATATCCCTGATCAGACGCAGATCCAGGCGCACCCAGGCATCGCAGGGAACAATGGTCTTGCCTCTCTCTCCCGTCCATCCGCTTTTAAAGCCGGATATATTGCAGGTTGGCCGGTACAGCAGTTCCTTCACCAGCTCTTCCCCGTCCAGATCCCCGCAGACCAGCCGCTCGATCTCATACTCCCCCTTGTATTCCTTCAGATCCATTGGGATGGTTCTGACCAGGGCCAGCTCCTCCTCTGAAGGCTTCTTCACTGTATCCAGATAGCCGGGAATGGTGATATTGTGATGGTCGTCCATCATGGAATTCAGCAGCCGCACCAGATCCCAGGCGGCATTGGGAATCAGCGGAGCCTGCCCTGAATGCACGTCCCGTTTCGCCCGGCGGCAGGATATCTCCGCCCGGACCATGCCCTTGCAGCCCAGATACATCTGGGGCCGGCCCGATTCGTGCACCCCGCGGTCGCAGGCTATTGCCCCGTCGGCCCGCAGCTCATCGGAGAACCGGCTCAGATACGCTTCCAGGTTGGGACTGCCGATCTCCTCCTCCCCCTCCACAAAGAGCTTGATCCCGGCGGGTATCACCCCCAGCACCGCTTTCAGTGTCTCCAGGGCCTTTATGTTGGCATAGAGGTTCCCTTTATCGTCCGTTGCTCCTCTGGCATAGATATAGCCATCCCGTATTTCCGCTCCAAAGGGATCTGATGTCCACCTGTCCACGGGATCAGGGTCCTGCACATCATAGTGATTGTAGATAAACAGCTCCTTTTTTGCCCCCTCTTTTTCAGATCTGGCAAAAACAGCGGGAAATGCTCCCTCAACCTGCAGCAGCTCCGTCTCCAGCCCCAGTCCTGACAACTCCTTTTGGACCATATCCGCGCAGTCCTCCATCCCCACATTAACAGTGGAAATGCTGGGCTGGCGCAGGAAATTCTGAAGCTCTGCCACCAGACGCTCTGCATTAGCGTCCACATAATCCGATATCTGTTCTATTATAGTTGCCATAAGCCACCTTCCTTTGAGTCACGCTCTAGTCTTTCATCTTAGGATCAAGTACATCGCGCAGGCCGTCCCCCAGAAGGTTCAGCCCCAATACCAGAAACAGAATGGCCAGCCCGGTATAGGTGGTCACATGGGGCGCCACCAGAAGGTACTGGCGGCCGCTGGATAGCATTGCCCCCCACTCCGGTGTGGGCGGCTGGGCGCCGATACCCAGAAATCCCATGCCCGCGGTGGTGATAATCGCTGTTCCAAAGCTCAGAGTTCCCATGACAATCATCGGCGAGACAATATTGATCAGAATGTGGGAGAATACAATTCTGATATCCCCCGATCCCATTGCCCTGGCAGCCTCAATAAACTCACTGCCCCGAAGCGACAGGGTCTCTCCCCGGGCCATCCTTGCAAAGTTGGGAACCGTATAGATTCCCACCGACAAAATCGCATTGTCCAGATTCGGTCCCAGCACACTGACAAACACAATGGACAGTAGGATTCCCGGAAATGCCAGCAGCACGTCCATGGCGCGCATAATCAGCAGATCCACCTTCCCGCCGTAAAACCCGGCGAATATCCCCAGGGGAATTCCAATGATAAAGGCCACCCCCACCGCATAGAATCCCACCTTCATGGAAATGCGGGCCCCGTAAATGATCCTGCTGAGTATATCCCTGCCCATCTCGTCCGTTCCCAGAAGATGCTGGGAATCCGGCGTCTGAAGCATATGGGCCAAATCCTGTTTCACCGGATCATAGGGCGCCAGCAAGGGTGCAAAAATTGCCACCAGAATATAGATCAGAACAATCACCAGGCCCAGCACCGCCACTTTTCGCTTGCAGAAGCTGTACCACATACGCCTCAGCTGGTTTCCGGCCACAGTGATCTCATTTTCATCCTCCTGCATCTGCATGCAGTACATATCTTGATTCTCCATCCCCATCACACCTCTCCCTCCCTACACATATTTGATCCGGGGGTTAATCAGTACATAAAGCACGTCAACCAGCAGGTTCACCACCACAAAGGACACTGCGATCACCAGGATCGTCGTCTGCACCACCGGAAAATCTCTGGCCTTTATGGCCGTAATCACCAACTCTCCCAGGCCGGGCCAGCCGTATACCTTCTCTGTGATAACTGATCCGCCCAAAAGCGTTCCAAACTGAATCCCCGCCACAGTAACAATGGAGTTCATGGCATTTTTCAGCGCGTGGCCGAAGATAACCTTGCGGCTGCTGAAACCCTGGGCCTTGGCTGTCAGAATATAGTCCTGGCTCATGACCTCCAGCATGCTGGACCTGGTCATACGGGCAATGGTGGCCAGGCTCCTGGCCGACAGCGTCAGGGATGGGAGAATCATACTGATCAAACTGACCTCCGCTGTTATGGGCAGCCACTTTAAGATGACGCAGAAGATCAGCATCAGCATAAGTCCCAGGTAAAATGGGGGAATGGAAAGTCCCACCAGAGCCAGCACCATACTGACATTGTCAAAAATGGAGTTGCGTCTGGTGGCAGATATCAGCCCAATTGCAATTCCAAACACAATTGATATGACAATGGCCGCCACGGCCAGAAGCATGGTATTGGGAAAGCGGATGGCAATCTCCTGGGCCACCGGACGTCCGGTCCGGAAGGATGTTCCGAAATCCCCCCGGAGCGCCTTACCTATGTAACGTAAATACTGCTCATACAGCGGCTTATCAAATCCATAGGCTGTCCGGATCTTCTCCACGTCCTGCTCAGTAGCCGTGTCGCCCGCCATAATCCGCGCCGGATCTCCCGGCATCACATGCACCATCAGAAATACCAGAATTGACACAATGATCAAAACCGGAATCAGCGTACACAAGCGTTTCAGAATAAACCTTCCCATATCATCATCCTTTCCCCTTTTTGGTTCTGCCTTCAGTCCACAGCTTCATGTGGTTCATACCCTTATATACAGCAATTTTGATGCCAACATTTGCAGCGTCCCTTGTCCGTCCGTTGAATTATCGTTTAATTACTCGCTTTTTTCATTCTAATCCTTTCCGACATTTTCCCTTTTGTCACTGTCTGTTGCATAAACCGCAACAGTTTATGCATCAATTGCTGCAACACATTAAATACCATACTTCTGACGCTTTCTCCATAGAGTGGAGCGGTCCATTCCCAGAAGGCGGGCCGTCCTGCTCTGGTTCCCCTGGCACTGCTCCAACCCCCATAAGATCAAATCCCGCTCATTAATTCCCGGCAGGTGCTGATTTCCCAAGGCCGCTCCCAGGTTTCCCTGTTCCGCCTCCGGCCCGTATTCCTCCTCCACATCCTGGGGGCTGAGAAGCTGTTCCATCTCCACGCCCGTAATCCTCTTTCCCCGGCACAATACCATCACCCTCTCAGCAACATTTTCCAATTCCCGGATATTTCCCCTGAACGGATAGTTCTGAAACAGGGCCCGGGCCTCCTGCTCCAGCAGCGGCAGCTCCGTTTCATATGCGCTGAGGAGACGCCCGAACAGAAGCCATGCATCCTGTCCCCGCTTTCTGAGGGGCGGGACAAACAGGCGGAGCACATCCAGCCGGTACATCAGGTCCCTTCGGAAATGTCCCTGGTCCGACCATCGCATCAGGCTCTTGTTGGTTGCGGATATAATTCTCACATTCACTGCTATTACCTTGTCGTCCCCGATCCGCCGCACCTCCTTTTCCTGAAGAACCCGCAGCAGCTTTGTCTGTATAGCCAGAGATACCTCCCCAATCTCATCTAAAAACAGGGTACCGCCATGGGCCTGCTCAAACAGTCCCATCTTCCCGCCTTTTATGGTTCCTGTAAACGCTCCCTCCACGTATCCGAACAACTCGCTCTCCAACAGGTTCTCCGGGAGAGCCGCACAGTTGATGGCCACAAAGGGGCCGTTTTTTCTGGGGCTTGCATTGTGGATGCTCTGGGCAAACAGTTCTTTTCCAGTGCCTGTCTCCCCGATAATCATTACATTTGCGTCCGAAGCAGCATAGCGCCGGGCCGCTGTAATCGTTTCCTTCATCACATCGCTTTCATAGATAATATCATCAAAGGTATGTCTGGCGCGCAAGCCTTTTTCGCCCAGCTTTCTCCGTATTTTCCCCTCCAGGTCCTGTATTTTTGTAATATCCGACACATTGATGACCACCCCCGACACCTTCTTCCCCACCACAACCGGCGTAAATTCCACGGAAACAGTTGTCCTGGTCTTGGGAAAGGTATAGATCTTTCCTGTGATCTCATGGCCCGTGGCCACTGCCTCGCGAAAAGGCTCGTCAAAAAACGGGATCACCTCCCTCAGACGCTTGTGCATCAGGCTGGAATTCCCCTCCATCCCGCGGATCACCCGGTTGCGCACCTGTATGATCCCCCTTGCATCCACATACAGTATCCCTTCTTTGGAGGAATAGATTATGGTTTTATAGGTCTGGGAGACTACCTGTTCCTTCCTGATCTGCTCTGCGATGCGCACCGCCTCATTGATAGCCTGCTGTATGGTATCTTCGCCGGTGCGGATCACAACAGCCGGAAGGTGTTCCTGCTCCGCATAAAGCTTCACAGAATAGCCGCCGATCACTGCACCGCAGCCATCCTCCGCAGCCTGCCTGATCCACTTTGCCAGTTCTTCGTGGCGCTCCGCCACATAGGTCCTGGCCTGGCAGCCAAAATAA
Source organism: uncultured Clostridium sp. (assembly GCA_900551225.1). Classification (GTDB taxonomy): domain Bacteria; phylum Bacillota; class Clostridia; order Lachnospirales; family Lachnospiraceae; genus Enterocloster. Next base: position 11,313 of record URUZ01000014.1, on the reverse strand, counting down.
CGGCAGACCGACTCCACCTCATAGAGCGGCCCGTCAGGGCTGAAAATAGCAATTTTATCCGGATTGATCTGTTCCTTGCACTCCATAATCGCCCGCACAATGTCATAGCCGGATATCTCCAGGCTGATCACCGGAACCTGGTCTGTGATTCTCCTCGTTTTCTGCGCAGAATACCCCCTTGCAATCACAGCGTCGTAATTTCCCCATGCAATATCTCCGGGCATCTCATCCACCGTCATGACCCGTATGTCCACGCTGATCTGGCTGCGGTTCGGATAGTTCCTGATCACAAACTCTGCCCGTTCCTTCAGCTCAGGATACGGTACAATAAACAGAAGCCTTATCTTCATTTTTATCCACCCCTTCTCTTTTGTTGGTAAATTGTTGCAAATATGTTGCATTATGGTTATCATACAACGCCGGAAATAGTCGCGTCAACGACCATATTATTCCATTAACCTTTATGTCAAGTACACTGAATGTCAAGATTTTGGCCCTGGCCGGCGTCCCGGTTCTCCTGCTCCGGTCATGGACTTGGCATAGAACTTGCTCTATAAGGAAGCATTACGACTATCAGATGTGAGGAGGATTTAAATGATTTATCATCACCTGTTCAAACCATTTTTGGAAACCGGCAGAGAGGTTCAGGCGGCCGTAATCGGCGCAGGACATTTTGGCACCGCTGTGGTGACACAGCAGAGCTATACACCCATGCTGAAGGTTACGGTTGTGGCGGACCGGGACCTGGTGCGGGCTAAAAATGCATTTGTAAAAGCCGGCATCCCTGAGGAGCACATCCAATACTCTGCCAGCGCCGACCAGGCCTCCCGTCTCATCCGGGAAGGTAACTATATCTACACCGACGATCCCATGATCATCATGGACATTCCCTCTATTGAGGTGGTGTGTGAAGGCACCGGGGTACCTGAGGCGGGCACAGGCTTCTGTCTGGGTGCCATAGAAAAAGGAAAACATGTGGCTGCCATCAGCAAGGAGATGGACTCCGTTGTGGGCCCAGTGCTTAAAAAGCTTGCGGCCGAAAAAGGGTTGGTCTACTCCCCTGTGGACGGAGACCAGCCAGCCCTTTTGATGGCCATGGTGGAGTGGGCCAAAACCATTGGACTCACCGTGATCTCAGCAGGAAAAGCAAGAGACGGAGAATTTGTGCTGGATGAGGAGCAGCGCACTGTGTCCGTAAAAGCGGACGGCATCACCATACATGAGGACCGGGCTGTCCGGATTCCGGAAGAGGAGATGAAGTATTTCGGGAAGATCCCTGACGGCTGTGCCACAGAATACCTGAGTGCGCGAGCCAGACTGCTGAAGGACCTTCCGGGAGCCGGGGCCTTTGATTTATGCGAACTGACTATGGTTGCAAACGCCACAGGCTTAAAACCGCCGCAGCCTGAGCTCACTGACGGGATTCTGCGCATCACAGAGCTTCCGGCGGCATACTGTGCGGAAAATAACAACGGAATTTATAAAACAGAAGGGATGATTGACGTCCACACTAATTTACGGCGCAGGGATGAGTCCGGCATGGGCGGAGGCGTATACATGGTGGTGCGCTGCGACAATGCCTACTCCAACTATATCCTGACCACCAAGGGGCAGATTTCCAACAGCGACTGCTCCGCAGCCGTCATATACCGCCCCTATCATCTGTGCGGCATCGAGGTGGCTGTCACCATACTCTGTGCAGCTCTCCTGGGTACTGACACCGGGACCCTGGAATACGTCCCCCGCTTTGATCTGGTCAAAAAAGCAGCATGCCCAATTAAAGCCGGAGAAGTCCTGGGAAATGATCACGACCTGCGCATGAAGGCCATGATCCTGCCAGCTGCCCCCAAAGCACCCGCCAGCCCCATTCCCGCCCACATGATCACCGGCAACAGAGCTGTCAGAGATATAAACCAGGGGGAAATTATCACATACGATATGATAGAGGACTGTTCGGACTCTGCGCTGTGGCGCCTGAGAGAACGCCAGGACCGTGAATTCGGTCTGTAGAACGGGGAGGTGTGACAATGGCCCTTTTGGGATGTATAGCCGATGATTTTACCGGAGCTGCGGACGCTGCCTCCTTCCTCGCAGAGGGCGGACTGCCGGTCCAGCTGTTCAGCGGGGTGCCGCCTGTCGGGATCTCCCCCGGTGAGGGGACACAGGCGCTTGTGATCGCTTTAAAAACCAGGACCATGCAGACCGGACAGGCTGTCAGGGAATCCCTGGACGCCATGAACTGGCTGGAGTCCCAGGGTGTGACCCAATTTTATCTCAAATACTGCTCTACCTTTGACTCCTCCCCCGCCGGCAACATTGGGCCGGTGGCTGATGCCGCTCTGGAGCTTATTGGGGCCCGCTATACGGTTCTATGCCCTTCCCTGCCCGTAAACGGGAGAACAGTATCAGCCGGCCACCTCTATGTAAACGGTATTCCACTCCATAAGAGTTCCATGAAAGACCATCCCCTGACCCCTATGTGGGATTCCTTCATTCCGTCTCTGATGGAGCCCCAGAGCCGCTATGGCTGCATGCTTCTGGACCGCAGCTGCCTCTCCTATTCCAGGGAGGCGGTGGAGGCCCAACTGTTTCAGAATGCGGATTTCAGGAATCCGGAACATTTTTATGTGATACCTGACTACAGCACGGAGCAGGATGGACAGCAGATTGCTGCGCTGTTCGGACACCTGCCGCTTTTAACGGGAGGCAGCGGACTCTTATACGCGCTGGCCAGGAGGCGCTCCGAAAGTGAGGGCAGCAGCGCACAGCTGCCCCCTTCCCGCGCGGCCGGACCGGCCCTTCTCATCGCCGGCAGCTGTTCCCAGGCCACCCTGGCACAGATATCATACTTCCAGAGTAAGGGCGGCGTATCGAAAAAGCTGACCCCCTCCCTTGTGCTGGGGCGGACTGCTGAGGAAGCAGCACAGGAGCTGTGGCCCTTCATCCAGGAACACAGCAGACAGCCCGTCCTGATTTACAGCTCAGATACCCCAGAACAGGTAAAAGAGAATCAAAACCTGGCTTTGGGAGCTGGCCAGCCGCTGTCAGTGCTGTTGGAGGAGACCGCCGCGGCGCTTGCACGCAGGGCAGTTGAGAACGGTTGGCGGCGGCTGATTATAGCAGGCGGGGAGACCTCCGGGGCTGTCACCCGGGGGCTGGGACTGAACTCATATTTGATCGGGGAGAGCGTGGCCCCGGGCGTGCCTATCATGATTCCGCCCCAGCGCCCGGAACTGAGAGTTGTACTGAAGTCCGGCAATTTCGGCCAGAAGGATTTCTTTTTCCGGGCGTTGTCTATGACAGAGGAGGTGTAATCCCATGAATCTGGAGCAGAAGAAAGAGGCCGCTGTCTGGGCGGCAGGAAGCTTGTTTGGGCGGAATAAAACCTCCGGTTCCTCCGCCAATTTAAGTTTTATACACAATGGGATGATCTATATCACCGCGGGCGGTACCTGCTTCGGCACGCTGTCCGCTGAGGATTTTGCAGAGGTTTCCTTAGATGGAACCGTGCGCTCAGTCAGAATGCCCAGCAAAGAACTTCCCCTTCACCTGATGCTTTACCGGAAAGATCCCTCCATCGGTGCCGTCATACACACCCACAGCACCTACAGTATCCTCTGGAGTTTTACCGTTTATGCCACGGCACACCAGCAGGACTGCATTCCTCCCCTTACCCCCTATCTGCACATGAAGCTGGGAAAGGTGGGGCTGATTCCCTATGAAATGCCCGGATCAGCTGCGCTGTTTGCCGCATTTAAAGAGCGGATCATCTGCAGCAGCGGCTATCTGCTGAAACAGCACGGCCCCGTGGTCCCGGGCAAAGACATAATGGACGCATTCTGCTGCCTGGAAGAATTAGAAGAAAGCGCCCGCATCGCATGGATGCTGAGCGCCGGGGATCATATTACAAAGGGGATCATCAGCCGATGATCCCCCTTCATATCCATATAGATTATACTTCTCTCTCCCGCCCCTTCTCCTGGACGATCATGGCTTCAATATTCTGCCGGTTATACTCCAGATGCCGCCGCATAGCCGCTTCTGCCGCCTCGCTGTCCCGGACACGGATGGCGTCCAGCACCTGCTGATGGGTTTCAATGGTCTGATCCAGCAGCCCTCTTCTGGTGATATCGATAAAATAGGGAATCGCCTGGTTGATGATGGGAATCAGTGTATTGATCACGCTGTTTTTGGTACACTGGGCCAGCATGGTGTGGTACTCCACATCCGACTCCATATGGTTCTCACCCTTGGAGATCGCCTCCTCCACACGTTTACATGCCGCCTGCATCTGGCAGATCTCCTGCTCCGTGGCCTTCTTGGCCGCAATGGAAGCAATGTTCGGTTCAATCATCAGACGGATCTCACACAGATCCAGGCCAAGCTTCAGCTTATCCTGAACAAACCGGAATCCCAGGGGATCATCGGACACCCCGGTCTGGGACTTGACGAAGGTACCGTTTCCGCGGCGTACCTCCAATATATTCTGGCTCACCAGATATTTGATAGCCTCCCGTACTGTGCTGCGTCCCACATTCAGGCGCTGCGCCAGGTCATATTCTCCCGGCAGTTTATCTCCCGGCTTAAAGGTGCCTTCCACAATCATGGATACCACCTGATCGGCTGCCCGCTCAGGCAGAGTCTTTTCCTGAACATTTAACGCTGTAAACATTTCCAAAAACTTCCCTTCTGTATACTATAGTTATCAAGTAATTCTCTCAAGTTCATAGTACCCCCTGTTCACTAACCTCGCTAATACCTCACTAAGTGAAAGGGGGTAACTCACACTAAGTTCGGCAATACCTCGCTAAGTGTTCATAGTATATCATAAATGGATAATTGCGGCAATTCTTTTAGAAAACCCGCCCTTCCAAACTGCCGTCCAGTGCCTGGTCCGATTCATACACCTGTTTTTTCGCAGTCTGCTGCAGAAAATATGCCAATATATTATGTATCCCTCCAAAGGGCACCGGAGTGAACAGAAACTGTTCTGCCGATTCTCCCCTTGGCCCCCGCAGCAACACAATTCCATGAAGTAAAAGGGCCTCTGCCCCCTTCATCTTCAGTATCCGCCCATCTCTCAAAAGACAGAAATAAACTCCGTACCAAAATTCCGTATCATATTCCGGCGCAAGCCCCAGCCCCGTCTCAAAGGCCTTCCTTCTCTCCCGGTCAAGAGGCCCATAGTCCAGAGTTACCCCGTGGGCGGAGAACTGAGGTACGAACTCCTTAAATACCCCTTCCAGCCCTTCATAAACCTGCCGGCTGCGGGCCATCCCCTCCTCCTCCGTCACATAATCCCGCTCCAGAAGGCAGGTAAAAGCTTCATCCAGTCTCTCCACCCCCTTTACCGGCACATGGCAGTCACGGAAATATTTCAGCAGCGCCAGCACATAATTCCGGTCCTCATATCCCAGCGCAGGGCAGGACAGCCGGAACATCTGCCGCCCCTCTCCCGATATCACCTTCACGCCAAAAACACTGCGGCGGGCCAGCAGCCACGGTTTTACCCTGACTTCCTTTATATCCCCCGTTGTATAGCATGCGTATCTGCCAAACGTCCGGTACAGTTCTAAACGGCTGCCCTGCACCACCAGGCTCACCCGCTTCATTTCCCAGGCAGCCGCCCCAAGGACAGCTGCTGCCAGCCAGCAGATACTGAATACCCTCAGCCAGGGCAGCCATGTCATCAGCATAAATGGCAGGAACAGGCAGAATACCGCCAAGGAATTCAGGACCAAAGTCGCAAGCGGCCTCATATTCACTGTAAACCTGCGCCGCCTGACTTCCGGGTCCAGGGCCTCCCTCTGGGATCTGCTGAAGTTCCAGTCGGGAGAATCTATCTCCGCCCCCTCCTTCTCCAGAACCCTCATAAACTGTTCACACTCCATGGTGCGGTCAAAGATCTTAAACAGCAGTCCGTCCCGCCCGGAAAAAAAGATCCCGTTCCACCTGATCTTTACACTTTTAATGTCGTCCAGTTGATACACTTTTTTCCTTGCCAGACCATTGCGCACCACAATATCCGTCCCGCAGACAGTGACGCGCCTGCCGCCATATAACACAAGAAAAGCTCCCAGAGACCCGAATAACCCTAAAAATAACAGCATAACTCCAACTGTAGCTGTCTCATTCCCCTGGAAACGTGAGTAAATGCAAAAACACGTTAAGCCAATCCCAAAAAAGATACTAATCCACCCGATTACATAGAACCCCGCAGGATAACGGATTTCAATCTTTTTTATTTCCATGTCACCAGCCATCAGCGCATTTCCCGCTGCACTGCCCGGAAACTGGCGGCCAGCTTCTGGTACAGGCTGCGCTCAGCCGCTGTCCGTCCGCTATCCTCCCCCGTGCCCCGGTTCTTCTCAGCACGCTGCTGCCCGTCCGCCCTTCCAGGCCGCTCCCGCTTCACCTTCTTCACCACCGTTCCCTCCGGCCTGCGCTGGATATGGTAAATAATCTGCAGGAAACGGGCCACCTCCGCCCAGGCCTCACGGCTCTCGGGAAACAGATCCATGCTCATCTGGAACACATGAAACATCCCCTCATACACAGAGACCCTGTGCTTCACCTTGGCCTCTCTGGCCTTCCGGGCAGCGCCCATGGTGTCGCTCAGCAGCATTTCATAACTGCCCACCTGGAACAACATGGGCGGAAGCCCTTTAAAATCCCCATATATTGGGGACAGATAGGGATCTGTGGGGTCCGCTTCGCCGATGTAGGTGGAGTCATAGAGCATACTCTCCCTGGAATTGCCGAACAGGGGGTCATTCTCAAAATTGGTGTCATAGCTCTCCCCGCTGACCGTCAGATCCGTCCATGGCGACATCAGCACAAGCCCTCCGGGCTGGGGCAGGCCGTGATCCCGCAGATACAGGCACAGCGCCAGGGCCAGTCCGCCTCCCGCAGAATCACCGGCGATGATGATCTTGTCCGGCTTGTATCTCTTCTCCTCAACCAGCCAGCGGTAACCGTGGACCGCGTCCTCAAGGGCCGCCGGATAGGGATGTTCAGGGGCCACCCTGTAGTCCAGCGTCAGCACATCCCCGCCGTAGCTCAGCTTGGAGTACCGCACCGCGAATTTCCGGTAAATGTTCTTCATTGGGCCAATGTATCCGCCTCCGTGAAGCTGCAGGACCACGCGGCCGGTGAACACCCCCACCGGGCGCAGAAACTCCATGTCAAACTGCCCGGTTTCAATGATCTCGTATTCGTATCCGGCCGGGCAGATCCAGGCCGGTTCCATGGGATTCTTCCGGAATTCGCCGGTCTGTATGGGCTTGCCCAGGGAGGTCTCCATCACATCGTGGATCATATCCCGCATCAGCCCGCCCCGCACGCTCACTTTTTTATCTCTCATTCTGCCTCCTAATGGTGCACTTCTCTTTTATATGTCACAGGTGAAACCTGCGGATCAATTCATTCTTCACTCTCCTGTCCCCCAGCAGTACGGTCATGGTCAGGATCAGCACGGAAATGATAACCGTGATAATAGCCATCACCGGCTGGGTAATCAGCCCCAGCGCCCAGAGCAGGATAGGTATAAAGCTGAACAGGGTGATTGCAATCTGATACATAAAATAGCTCTGCCAGTTCAGCCGGTTCAGCAGGATCAGGAACACAATGGCAATATCCGCAAATAATATGGTACTGGGTATGGCGTAATTCACCGACCACCCCTGATATCCGATCACATGGTCCGTCGCCAGGAGCAGGGCCTGTATGCCCAGGGTTTCAATGAGAACGCTTTTGCCCAGGTTGGCGTGCCTCAGGATGGAATAGCGGACAGTCAGCGCCACATCGGCGATACCGAATATAGCGATCACAGACCACCACAGGCCCGAGTAGGTGGCCACATTTACAATCCCAACAATCACCGCGGCAGCCAGCAGGGTGGCATAGAATATCCATACTAGTTTTTTCCATTTATCCCTGCCATATCCAATTACCGGGTAGTTGCCGCGGTCGTATTCCGGCATAGCCACCCCATTGCTCTCAAAGTCCACCGCGATACCGTCCTCCTTCAGCTTGCCGAAGAACCGGTCCTGAAGCCTGGTATCATCAAACACGGTTGTAAATGAAATCATCATGTCCTGCCCATAGGAGCACACCGCGCACTTGGCCGGCTGCCGTTTTGACACGCCGATTATCAGGTGGAACTGCTCAATATCATCCTTGAATTCCTCGTCAACGGATACTGGCCCGATATTGGATAAGGTGATGGTGTGCGCCCTGTCGTTCCTTCGGAAAATGGCACCCAGCGCCAGCCATTTGACAAACAGGGGCGTGATCCGCACATACCATTTCTTTTCATTGGACACATTGTAGGAGATGGTCTCCTCCAGCTTCTCCTTGACAATCTTCTCATCCATCTGGCTGCCCACCTGGTCCAGAATCTCATCAAAGGGCTGGTGCACCTGATCCGGCTGGCAGTTGATATCCGTCACCGCGAAGAAATTGGCTGTGGTGGTGGAGCCGAAAAATGCCCGCAGATTGATGGGCAGATTGACGCCGATGGGACATCTCCCAGGCTGGCCGTCCAGATATTCCTCATAGATAGACCAGATCAGGCAGGCAGCCAGATATTTTGTGATGCTGACGTTTCTGCGCCTGCACACAGCCTTCAGCTCCGGCACCTTCACGCAGCCATGGATCACATTTTCCCCGCCCAGATCCAGGTACCTGCCCTCCAGACGGTAGGCGCGCACCGAGCTGTAGCGTTTCCCCGGCTGTTTCTTGTAGTTCTTCAGATAGCTGTCCTCTGTGTCTGTGGAACAGTCCATGGCCGGCGCCGCGCCCTCCGGAAGCCCCCGCCGTTTCCTCAGATAACAGTAGGTCAGCTCCCGGATAAAATTCACCGCCCCCAAACCGTCCGTGACAGCGTGAAACACCTCCAGGTGAATTCTCCGCTTGTAATAGCTGACTCGGAACAGAAACAGCTGGTTGCTTTTGGGGTCAATGTACTGGCAGGGATACGTGCTCTCCTTCTCAATCAGAGGCGTCCGCTTGTTAGTCTCAAAATAGTACCAGAAAAAGCCCCGCTTCATCTTCACCTGGAAGCCCTCAAACCTAGGCAGAACCTCCTCCAACGCCTGCGAAAGCAGCTCCGGCTCCACCTCCTCCTTAAGCGTCACGGAGATACGGAATACATTGCTCAGATTCTCATTTGCAATCAGGGGAAAGATCTTCCCTGTGTTATCCAGCCTGCGCCAGCGCTTACCCTGGGGATTTTTTTTCATATTCCCCCTCCTTTCCATATATTATGCTGCCGGCAGAACCAGAGCCGGACGGGACTAATCTCACTTGTAACGTTTCTGGAGATCCATGTAGAACTCCTTGTGCGTCAGCTCATGGCGCTCCGACGACGGAATCATCAGTTCACCGTCACAGCCCTCTGTGGTGCCATTTTCAAGGAGATAATCAAACAGGTTCTGCATCCCCTTGATGCAGGCCTTTAACGGCGCGTTGGCGTACAGCACCACCTTAAAGCCCATGGCCTCCAGCTCCGCATTCTTAAGCATGGGCGTCTTTCCGCCCTCTACCAGGTTGATCAGGGTTGGAACAGGGATTTCTCTGGGAATCCGCTCCATCTGTTCCACAGTCCTGGGAGCCTCGATGAATATAACATCCGCCCCTGCCCGGGCATAGGCATTCCCCCGCTCCAGCGCATCCTCGATGCCATTTACCGCGATAGCGTCGGTCCTGGCGAAGATCACCAGATCCGGGTCCGCTGAGCCTTCTCTGGCAGCCCTGATTTTGGCGGCCATCTCCCGGGTGGGAATCACCGCGTGATCCTCAAAATGCCCGCAGCGTTTGGGCGCCTTCTGGTCCTCAATGATTACCGCCCCCAGATCCAGCCTGGAATACTCCCGCAGCGTGCGGTACACATTCATGGGATTGCCGTAACCGTCATCAATGTCCACAATCAGCGGCAGTGTTGTATTGTCGTTGATCCGCTTCACCAGTTCCAGATTCTCGGTCATGGTAATCAGCCCATAATCGGGCAGTCCGAAATTCATGTTCGCCAGGCCCGCGCCGGTGACAAACAGCGCTTTAAAGCCCCGCTCCTGCGCCACCTTGGCAAACAGCGGAGTAGTTACTCCCGGCGCAACGATGATTCCATCCTGTTTTAACAGCTCCCTGAGCTGCAATGCTTTTTTCATTTTGTCCTCTTTCTTATTAGGATACCTGATTCATCGATTCTTAACCGGGCACCTTCAAACGTCAAGCAGCGGAGCTGTTACGCTCCGCCGCAATCTGACGTCAACCGTATGCTGCTGCCGGGCGGTCAGATGGTGATTTCTGCCTCTCTGCGCCCGTTAAATTTTCGAGTATCCAAAACTATTCACCAGGGCATCCAGCTTCTCCCCTCTCTGGCAGAATGGGCAGTCCCTAAAGTCATGGGCCCCATAGTCGGGCAGGTCCCTCATGCCGAAAATGCTGTTGACATGGATATGGTCCACTGTCTCCAAAGCGCTGAACACGGCGGAAATTCCCGCCAGCTCTCCCCTGTAATACTGGATGCACTCCATGGCCTTGGCAATGGTCTTGCCTGTGGTGATGGAGGCCATCAGAATGATCACATGCTTGCCGGTGATCATGGGCTGGGTGTTCTCCCGGAATACCATCTGGCTGTTGGTGTTGTACTCCGGCGCCAGCACATAGATGGTCTGGTGGGCGTTCCTGGACATAAAGCCCGCATTGGTCAGCTCATCCGCCAGGCAGGCTCCGATGATCTGGGTGCCGTCCAGGCACACAATGGTGTCCACCACCGTGTCGTACACGTACATACCCATCAGGGCTTTGGCCGCCAGCCTGGCCTCGCTCATTCTGGCCTTAAGGGTAGTCATGTCAAGATAATAGTTGATGTGGGAATGGTTGGTCGCAAAATGTCCCGGTGTAATCTTAAGGGGCACGTTGCTTCCGGTGGATGTGATCTTAAAGGTTCTGCTATCCATTAACTGCCTCCCGTCTGCAGCCCATCCCCAAACTGTCTGAAAAGGGGCCGCTTTTCTTTTATTATACAACACTGGTCAGGGGGAATACAAGAAAAAACAGAGCATGATAATTAAATAAGACATATTTTAAACCAAATGCTATAATATTCTTATATTACCACTTCATATATGGTGCTTTTAAGAAAGATAGGAGGTATTTTGTATGAATGCAAAGCAAACTGTGCTGGTCAACACCTATACCAACGGAATACTCGACCCATCGAAGGAGATGCTGGGCCCTGTCTCTTATACACATCTCCGAGCCCACGAGACCAGAGAGGATCTCGTATGCCGTCTTCTGCTTGAAAAAAAA
>URUZ01000013.1 GCA_900551225.1 uncultured Clostridium sp. | reverse complement strand
GGCCATCAGCCTGCAGATCCGGTTTGCCCTGGACTGGAACTATGCCACAGGGGAGAACCTGTTTAAGGAGCTGCGCTACTTCGGCGAGGAGGTGCGCGTGGCCAAGGAGCGGCTGGAGGGGATGTATTATCACAGGGACCGCATCTGGCCTGATGAATGGCCTGATAAAGAGCAGGTATTCATGCAGATCATTACCAGCGGCCCGGATACCAGGGAGCCCCATATCCGAAACAACTATCTGGAACTGTTCAACAAGGCCAAGCATCATATCTATATCCAGACGCCGTACTTTATACCCGATGATGCCATCTTTTCGGCCCTGAAGATAGCAGCCCTGTCCGGCGTGGACGTGCGGCTGATGATTCCCTGCAAACCGGACCATCCCTTTGTGTACTGGGCCACCTGCTCCCACGCGGGAGAGCTGCTGGACTATGGGGCCAGGTGCTATGTGTATGAGAACGGCTTCCTCCACTCCAAGGGCGTGATGGTGGACGGTGAGGTCAGCTGCTACGGGACGGCCAATATGGATATCCGCAGCTTTGAACTGAATTTCGAGGTAAACGCCACCCTGTATGACAGGAATACCACCAGACGCCTGGAGAAGGCATTTATGGATGACCTGCCCCACTGCCGGGAGATCACCAGGGAGGAATATATGAAACGGGGCCTGTGGATGCGGGTGAAGGAGCAGTGCAGCAGGCTGCTGTCCCCGCTGCTGTAGAGTACCCAACAGGTAACTTCTGGAATGTGAAAATCAGTGAATGAAATACAGGGCCGGCGGACCATACTAGAGGGTATGAAAACACAGACTCATAAACAATTCCTGATTAATTTTATCCGCTGCGGCATTGCCGGGTGGTGCCTGGAGGTGATGTTTACCTCCGTGGATTCGATTATGGCCGGCGACTGGCGGCTCATGGGGAGGACCTCCCTGATTATGTTTCCCATATATGGCATGGGCGCGTTACTGGTCCCGATCAGCCGCCTGATGGATGACTGGCTTTCGGACATTCCGGGCTTTGAGGAAGCTTCCAGGGAACGGATTGGGCGCATTCCTCTGATGATCCGCCATGGACTTCTCTACATGGTGCTCATATTCATTGCAGAGTACGTGATGGGAATCTGGCTGACGGGCGCGGGCATCTGTCCCTGGGACTATTCCTACTGGCCTGACAATGTGGACGGTGTGATCCGGCTGAATTTTGCCCCACTTTGGTTCGGAACGGGACTTTTATTCGAACAGATCACAAAAATAAAGAGCAGATCATGATACGAAAACCTGGGTACAGGTATTGTATTTGATCTGCTCTTTTAATATAATAGAGGAAAATATTTATAGCACAGACATAAAGGAGAAGGACATGATAAGGATCATACTGGTAGCCATGACCATAGTGCTGTTTTTGATATTCAGCATTCCGGTGCTTGGCATCTTATGGCTGGTGGGGAAAAGGGACAGCAGCGCAAAGCAAAGACGGAGTTTGAAGATTGTACAAGGTGTATTCCGCTTAATCTTAAAAGTGTCGGGGGTCACCATCACTGCCGAGGGGCTGGAGAATATACCCAGCGACAGGGCGGTGCTCTATGTGGGCAACCACCGCAGCTATTATGACATACTCACAGGATATGTGACAGTCCCCGGGCTGACGGGCTTTGTGGCCAAGAAGGAGATGGAGAAGATTCCTCTGCTCAGCACCTGGATGACCTGCGTCAACTGCCTGTTTCTGGACAGAAAGAACATAAAAGAAGGGCTTAAGACCATCCTGGAAGGCATTGAGAGGGTGAAATCCGGCGTTTCCATCTGGATCTTCCCGGAGGGAACCAGGAATGAAGGGGAACTGCTGGACCTGATGACATTTCATGAGGGAAGCTTAAAGATTGCTGAGAAAAGCGGCTGTCCGGTGATCCCGGTGGCCATCACCGGCACGGCGGAGATCTTCGAGGATCATCTGCCCAGGGTGAAGCCCAGCCATGTGGTAATCCGGTACGGAGAACCCATTTACTTAAAAGAACTGCCTCCCCAGGAGCGCAAATTCTCCGGGGCATACACCCGGAATGTAATAATCGGCATGTTAAAGGACATGAATGAACAACAAAATAAAGACTGATGGAGCAGACAAGACATGAAAAACCTGGATTTACAAGAGATAAGAGGGCAGCTGGATGAGATTGACGGGCAGCTGGTGAGCCTGTTTGAGCAGAGGATGAAGCTGTGCAGCGATGTGGCTGAATACAAGATGGAGACCGGCAAGGCCGTGTATGACGGCTGGCGTGAGAAACAGAAGCTGGAGGCGGTCAGAGCCATGGCCCACGGTGAATTCAACCGCCAGGCGGTCAGCGAGCTGTTTACACAGCTGATGACAGTGAGCCGCAAGCGCCAGTACCAGCTGATGGCCCAGAATGGGCCTGGACTTGAAGCCGGGTTTAAAAAGGTGGCTGCATTAAAGACAGAGGGCGCGCGCATCGTTTACCAGGGAGTGGAAGGCTCCTACGGCCATGGGGCTGCCCTCCAGTTCTTCGGCTGTGACGCGGACCTGTACCACGTGCAGGGCATGGAGGATGTGATGGCTGAGGTGGAGGAAGGCCGGGCGGACTTCGGGGTGCTGCCCATTGAGAATTCCTCCGCCGGGGCGGTCAGTGACAACTTTGACCTGCTTCTGAGGCACAATGTCTACATTGTGGCGGAGACCCATCTGGCAGTCCGCCATGCGCTGCTGGGGCTGCCCCAGGCAGAGCTTTCGGACATTAAAAATGTCTACTCCCACCCTCAGGCGCTGATGCAGTGCTCCCAATACTTAAACGCCCACAAGGAGTGGAACCAGTTCAGTGTGGAGAATACGGCGGCGGCTGCACTGAAGATCACCGATGACCAGGACCCCGCACAGGCTGCTGTGGCCAGCGAGATCGCCGGGAAGCTCTACGGCTTAAAACCCCTTGCCCAGGGCATCAACCACAATAAGAACAACACCACGCGGTTCATCATCCTGTCCAGGGAGGCAGAATACTTATCGGACGCGGGCAAGGTCAGCATCTGTTTTGAGGGCCTGCATAAAAGCGGTTCCCTCTACAACATGCTGGGCAATTTTATCTACAACAATGTGAACATGGTGATGATAGAATCCAGGCCCATTGAGGACAGAAGCTGGGATTACCGCTTCTTCGTGGACGTGGAGGGGTCTCTCAGCGACGCTTCCCTGCAGAACGCCTTAAAGGGGATCTCTTCGGAAGCCGTCCGCATGAAGATTCTGGGCAATTACTAAAGGGGGATTTGAGATGAGTACAAACCAGTTGATTATATACAGGAATTTAGAATACCAGCAGCTGTTTGAGGATATGGCCGGGCTGCTGGCCCACAAGCGGGAGGGGAATGCACCGGCAGGCGTCGGCTGCCCACTGGCCAACCAGCTGATAGAGCTGGCGGTGAAGTATGGCTTTGAGGGGAACCTGTGGCACTGCTTCCTGGCCTTCTGCCTGGCGGACAATGAGAACGCATACAGCACCACCTGTGAGATCCGCGGGGAGGCCGGCGGTTCCCTGGACCAGCTGGCCCGGGCGGATTTCGCCATTTTTAAGGAGCTGTTTGATTATGATATCAGGGACATCGGCGGGGAGATCTGGGCGGTGCTGGCCCAGTACCGGCCTTCAGGGCTGGAGAGCAAGGTGTTCAACCGGCGCATCCGGGACCGCATTGTGAATCTGGCTGTGCAGCTGGAGGAGGCGGAGAGTGTGGAGGCCTTCCAGAAGCACGTGGTGGATTTCTACCGGGAGTTCGGCGTTGGCAAATTCGGCCTCAACAAGGCATTCCGCATTGTGGAAAAGGAGGAGGGGAAGAAGATCCTCATTGACCCCATTATCAATGTGGAGCACGTGTACTTAAATGACATCGTGGGATATGAGCTGCAGAAGAAAAAACTGGTGGAGAACACAGAGGCATTTGTGGCCGGAAGGGAGGCCAACAATGTGCTGCTCTTCGGGGATGCGGGCACCGGCAAATCTTCCAGCGTCAAGGCCATATTAAATGAATATTACCATCAGGGCCTGCGCATCATTGAGGTATATAAGCACCAGTTCAAGGCCCTGTCGGATGTGCTGGAGCAGATCAAGGACCGGAATTATAAATTCATCATTTACATGGATGATCTGTCCTTTGAGGATTATGAGCTGGAATACAAGTATCTGAAGGCCATTCTGGAGGGAGGGCTGGGCAAACGTCCCAGAAACGTGCTGATTTACGCCACCTCCAACCGCCGCCACCTGATCCGTGAGAAGTTCAGCGACAAGCGGGAGCTGGACGATGAGCTTCACAACAATGACACGGTCCAGGAGAAGCTGTCCCTGGCCGCACGGTTTGGAGTCACCATATACTTTGGCTCCCCGGATAAATTCCAGTTCCAGAAGATCGTCAAGGTGCTGGCGGAGCGCTATCATCTGACCATGCCGGAGGAAGTGCTGTATGCGGAAGCCAACAAGTGGGAGCTGAGCCACGGCGGGCTGTCGGGCAGGACCGCATCCCAGTTTGTCACCCACCTTCTGGGAACACGGGAGAAGTGATTTTTTACAGAATATTTACTTGGATTCGGTGCATCGGCAGGACAGGTTTACTATAATCCTTATATAACATACGGGCAGATATGGACAGTCCCGGCCAACGGGCAGGGAAAGGGAGGAAGAAAGTGGCAGTTCATTTATTCGCAGCAATAGATGTGGGTTCCTTTGAATTGGAGCTGGGAATCTATGAGATATCCGGCAAGGCGGGGGTAAAGCGGGTGGATCATATCCGCCACGTGATCGCCCTGGGCAAGGATACCTACAGCGCGGGGAAGATCAGCTATGAGCTGGTGGAGGAGATGTGCCAGGTGCTGGCGGATTTCGTGACGGTGATGAATACCTACAAGGTGAAGGATTACCGGGCTTACGCCACCAGCGCCATGAGGGAGGCGGCCAACAACCAGATCATACTGGACCAGATCCGGGTGCGCACGGGCCTGAATGTACACATCATCAGCAACTCTGAGCAGCGGTTTATCAGTTACAAGGCCATTGCCTCCAAGGCGGTGGAATTCAACCGCATCATCCAGGAGGGCACGGCCATTGTGGACGTGGGCTTCGGCAGCGCCCAGATCTCCCTCTTTGACAAGGACGCCCTGGTGACTACCCAGAACCTGTCCCTTGGCACCCTGCGAATCAGGGAAATGCTTGGGAAGGTACAGGCCAGCTCAGGGGTGCACAGGGAGCAGATTGAGGAGATCGTGGACAATGCGCTGTTCACCTTCCGCAAGATGTATTTAAAGGACAGGGAGATCACCAACCTGATCGGCATCGGTGAGAATATCCTCTACCTGGTGCGCCAGATGCAGGCCAAGCCTCTGGGGGACAATAAGGTGGAGGCTTCCATGATGAATGCGTTTTACGAGCGTTTCAGCAAGCTGACCCTGGACCAGATCGAAGAACGTTTCGGAGTCAATGGGGATTACGCCTCCCTGCTGCTGCCCGCGGTGATCGTATATAAGCGGATTCTGGAGATCACGGGAGCCAAGATGTTCTGGGTGCCCGGCATCCGCCTGTGCGACGGCATCGCGGCAGAGTACGCGGACGACAACAAGCTGGTCCGGTTCAACCACAATTTCGAGAACGATATACTGGCCGCTTCCAGGAACATGGCTAAGCGGTATAAATGCCATGCCAGCCATAACCAGGTGCTGGAGCAGTACGCCATGGGGATCTTCGACAGTATGAAGAAGTATCACGGGCTGGGGAGCAGGGAACGCCTGCTTCTGCAGATTGCCGCCATTCTCCACTCCTGCGGGAAGTTTATCAGCATGAAGAATTCCAACGAGTGTTCCTACAGCATCATCATGTCCACTGAGATCATCGGGCTGAGCCATATGGAGCGGGAGATCATTGCCAATGTGGTGCGCTATAATATACGGGACTTTGATTACCAGCGCGTCCGCCTGGAGTCAGGTTCCTATGAGGACGGGGACCGCCGGATGAACCAGAATGACATCACCATTCTGATCGCCAAGCTGACAGCCCTGTTCGGCCTGGCCAACGCCATGGATAAGAGCCACCGGAGCAAGCTGGCGGACTGCCGCATGACCGTGCGGGACGGCTGGCTTGTGATCACCACCGGGTACGAGGGGGACATTGCGCTGGAAGCGGCGTCCTTTGAACAGAAAACAGGCTTTTTCGAGGAAATCTACGGAATCCGGCCTGTGTTAAAGCAGAAGAGGAGGATCTAAGCCATGGCAGAAGACGTTAAACCAAAGAATTCCAAGACTTCCAAAGCGAAGCCTTCGGGCAAAGCCCCAACAGATAAAAAAGCGGCGGAGCAGACTTCCGCGAAAAAAGCGGCTGCAAAGAAGGCGGCGTCCGTCATCGCTCCGACCCAGGCGCCGGATCGGGATTTCGGAGCCAATCCTGAGAATTATGTTAATCGGGAGCTGAGCTGGCTGGAATTCAACTACCGGGTGCTCTCCGAGGCCAGGGATAAGAACCTGCCCCTGTTTGAACGGCTGAAATTCTTAAGCATCACAGCCTCCAACATGGATGAATTCTACATGGTGCGGGTAGCCTCCTTAAAGGACATGGTCCACGCCAAATACACCAAGCCAGACATCGCCGGACTGACACCCCAGCAGCAGCTGGATGTGATCGCCCAGCGGACGCATCAGCTGGTGGAGCTTCAGTATTCCACCTACAACCGCTCCCTGCTGCCCATGCTTCGCCAGAACGGCCTGCGGGTGGTGCCGGAGCACGAGGATCTGACAGAGCAGGAGGCGGCATTTGCCGACCGGTATTTCATTGAAAATGTATACCCAGTGCTGACGCCCATGGCCTTTGACTCATCCCGGCCCTTTCCTCTGATCCGCAACAAGACTCTGAATATTGCGGCCCTTTTGAAGAAAAAGAATGGGGAGGAGGAAGAGGATCTGGACTTTGCCATGGTTCAGGTGCCCTCTGTTATCCCCAGAATCGTGGAGCTTCCCACCCAGGAGGACGAGGATGGACGTCCATTGCGGGTTGTGATACTGTTGGAGGAGATCATAGAGCGGAACATGCCCACCCTGTTCTTAAATTACGATATAATTGCGTCCCACCCCTTCCGGATCATGAGAAATGCAGATCTGACCATTGACGAGGAGGAGGCGGTGGACCTGTTGGAGGAGATCCAGAAGCAGCTGAAAAAACGCCAGTGGGGCGAGGCCATCCGCCTGGAGATCGAGGCAAATGTGGACAAACGGCTGCTGAAGATCCTGAAGAAGGAACTGTCCATCAACAGCCAGGATATCTTCCACATCAGCGGTCCCCTGGATCTGACCTTTCTGATGAAAATGTACGGCCTGTCCGGCTTTACACATTTGAAAACGCCTGGATATACGCCTCAGCCCGTGCCGGAGCTGATGAATGAGGATGACATCTTTACCAATATCCGGGGGGGAGATATATTGCTGCACCACCCATACCAGAGCTTTGATCCTGTGGTAAAATTCGTCCGTAGCGCTGCCAGGGACCCTGAGGTGCTGGCCATCAAGCAGACCCTGTACCGGGTCAGCGGCAATTCCCCCATCATAGCGGCCCTGGCCGAGGCTGCAGGCAACGGCAAGCAGGTGTCCGTGCTGGTGGAGCTGAAGGCCAGATTTGACGAGGAGAACAATATCAACTGGGCCAAGAAGCTGGAGAAGGCCGGCTGCCACGTGATCTATGGCCTGGTGGGCTTAAAGACCCACAGCAAGATCACCCTGGTGGTGCGCATGGAGGAGGACGGCATCCGCCGGTACGTCCACCTGGGCACAGGCAACTACAACGATTCCACGGCCAAGCTGTACACGGACTGCGGAATCCTCACCTGCAGCCCCCAGATCGGGGAGGATGCCACCGCAGTGTTCAACATGCTGTCCGGCTACTCCGAGCCCCTGGCCTGGAACCGGCTGTCAGTGGCGCCGCTGTGGCTGAGAGGCCGTTTCCTGCGGATGATCCGCAGGGAGGCAGAACACGCCAGGGCAGGCAGGGAAGCCCATATCATGGCCAAGATGAACTCCCTGTGTGACAAGGAGATCAGCACCGCCCTGTATGAGGCCTCCTGCGCGGGAGTGAAGATAGAGCTGATTATACGCGGAATCTGCTGTGTGAAGGCGGGAGTGCCGGGCCTCAGTGAGAACATTTCCGTGCGCTCCATTGTAGGCAATTTCCTGGAACACAGCCGGATCTTCTACTTCAGCAATGACGGCTGCCCTGAAGTCTATATGGGCAGCGCGGACTGGATGCCCCGGAACCTGGACCGCCGGGTGGAGATCATGTTCCCGGTGGAGGATGACAACCTGAAGGAGAAGGTAATCCACATCCTGGAGCTGGAGCTGGAGGACAATGTAAAAGCCCACATCCTGCAGCCTGACGGCACCTACGAGAAGGTGGATAAACGGGGCAAGGTGCTGGTGAATTCCCAGCTCCAGTTCTGCCAGGAAGCCATTGACCAGGCAAGGGCTGTGCTGGAGGCCGACGACCCGGTGGTCACCAGGTTGTTTAAACCTATAGAGAGCAGCAATTAATCCAGAAAGAAGGAAAAGGGATGTTAAAACAGAATGGCGGAGATCAGCTCCGGAACTTTACAAATGAGAATTATCAGGAGAAGATCACGAAGATTACGGACGGTGTGTGGAATGTGCTGGGAGTGGGACACAGCAACGCCATTTTTATCGAGGGAGAGGCCAGCGTGATTCTGGTTGACACTCTGGACACCCTGGAACGCGGAAAACGCCTGGCCGGTATCATCCGGAAGGAGACCGGCAAGCCGGTAAAGACAATTATCTATACCCATGGACATCCCGACCACAGGGGAGGCGCAGGCGCCTTCGCTGGGACAGAGCCGGAGATCATTGCCTTTGCTCCCAAGACGCCTATGCTGGGCCGCACAGAGCTGCTGCAGGGGATCCAGAACCTGCGGGGAGCCCGCCAGTTTGGCTACGGACTCACAGACGAGGAGAACATTTCCCAGGGAATCGGTATCCGGGAAGGGATTGTATACGGGGAGCACAAAGCATTTGCCGCGCCAACCACCGTGTACCGGGAGGACCGGGTAAACCGGGAGATCGACGGGATCAGCCTGGAGCTTGTGAGGCTTCCGGGGGAGACAGAGGACCAGATCATGATATGGCTTCCCCAGAAGGAGGCGCTGTGCTGCGGAGACAATTACTATGGCTGCTGGCCCAATCTCTATGCCATCCGCGGCAGCCAGTACCGGGATATCGTATGCTGGATCAACAGCCTGGAAGCCATCATGTCCTACCCGGCCCGGTATCTGCTTCCGGGGCACACTTCCCCCATCACCGGGAAGGCCCAGATTCAGGAGGTGCTTGGGAATTTTAAGGGGGCCATTGACTATGTCCTCACCCAGACCCTGGCGGGCATGAACCAGGGCAAAACCCAGGACCAGCTGGCTGCGGAGATTAAGCTGCCCCCGGAGTACGCGCAGCTCCCCTATCTGGGAGAGTATTATGGATGTGTGGACTGGACGGTAAGAGCCATATTCACCGCATATCTGGGCTGGTTTGACGGGAATCCCACCTCCCTTCATCCCCTGGAACCAAAGGAGCGGGCCGGGAAGTCGGTGAAGCTGATGGGCGGACGTGAAAATGTGCAAAAGGCAGCAGTAGAAGCCCTGGAGGCAGGTGAGTACCAGTGGTGCCTGGAGCTGTGCGACCTGCTGTCCGGCTGCGAAGGCGTAACGCCTGAGATCTGCGGGCTGAAGGCAAAGGCCCTCATAAAGCGAGGGGAGTGTGAGACCAGCGCCAATGGCAGGCATTATTACATATCATGTGCCAATGAACTGCTTGGGGATATAAAATAAGAAAAAATTATCATTGTGTGGTTCATCGGGATTATGGTATGAACCGCACAATGATTTTTTTGATTGTGCAAACACTTAGGTTGGCATATTCCCTGAGCCGCAGGGAGGACTGCCCGCAATTCCGCCTGCTCCCTTCATCTGTTTGGGCGGCACCCCAAACTGTTTCTTAAATCCCTTGGAAAACTGCGCCACATCCGGGTATCCCACCCTCTCCCCAATCTCATAGATCCGGCAGCTCCCCTCCTTTACCAGCGTGTAGGCAATATTCATCCGGTAGCTGAACAGATAGTCGCTGAAGGGGCAGCCCGTGTCCTCCTTAAACACAGCGCTCAAATAGGAGGAGCTGACGTGCAGCTCCCTGGCCACTGATTTCAGCGTCAGGCTTTCTCCGTACCGTCCCCGGATAATGGCCAGGGCCTTTCTGGTATGGGGGCTTTGGCAGGAATCCTTCTTAATCTCCGCAAAAGCGGTGGTCAGAATGCCGCACAGTGCCAAATACAGGTCGTAAATATTGCCTGGCCGCCTGAGCCGGTCAATAAAATCATGCATATCCAGGCTGGCCGGAAGTGGAAGGCCATAATATTGTGTCAGCTGCTTGTAAACATTTTCCAGAAACTTAAAACACTCAAACTGGAAATCCAGGTGTTTCAGGGTCCAGCCATTCTGATGGCAGAACATGAAAAACTGGCACAGCCCGGTATTCAGGGCAGCTGGGTCCAGGCTGCGGATGATCTGAGGGTCCAGCTCTTCCCGCTCCTGGACAAAACAGTTATCTGTGTACTGCTGGGGAATGGCCCGCAGGATCAGCCGGCAGAGGGCCTGCTGCAGACAGGTGTACAGGGAGACTGACGGATCTTCGCAGTGGAAGAGGATGGTTCCGGCCAGGCCGCCCTCCCGGGCTGTCTGTGTCTGCCTCACAGCCTCGTTCATTCCAGAATTTGTAAAAAAGCAGACACAGGTTACCTGTTCCGACACCCTGGCATGATAATAAGCCTTCAGCGGTTCCTTACACAGGACCGTACCGGCCTGCCCGTCTGATGTCTGTCCGCTGCCTGCGGACACCAGAAGATATGGGCGGGCCTCCTCGCTGATTCCCAGCTGTTTACACAGGTGAAGAAAGGTGCGGTCGGCCTGAGCCACATTGGCCAGGGCGTCACAGAGCACCTTTTCCGCCAGGCCGCGGTCGATACCAGTCTCAGCGGCGGGTTTCTCAGCGGCCAGCTTCTCAGCGCAGCGTTTGACGCAGTCATAGAGCACATCCGCCTCTATGGGTTTAAGCAGATAGTCAAAGGCTCCCAGCTTTACAGCCTGCTGGGCATATTTGAATTCAGAGTAGCTGCTGATGAAGATCACCTGGCAGGCCAGGCCGTAGGACCGGATCTGGCGGAACATGTCCAGGCCGCTGATATCCGGCAGGCAGATGTCGGCCAGGATGATCTGCGGCCGGTGTTCCACTGCCGCCCGTATGCCTCCCGCTCCGTCCCCGCAGACCGCGCAGACCTGGATTCCCAGAGATTCCCAGTCTATATAAGTGACCAGCCCTTCCCGGATCAATTTTTCATCATCTATGATTACCACTTTTATCACAGGTATCCCCTCCTCGTTACGAGCACTTAGCGCCTGTATTTTAGGCGCTTACGTGCGATACATGTCATCCTTACTTGGCGAGGTCTCTCACGAGCTTAGTAAGGTGGCTCGTTACGAGCACTTAGCGCCTGCAAAACTCCCCATCGGAAATTCCAGGGTCACTCTGGTGCCCTCGCCCAGAACGCTCTCAATATGGAACCGGTAATTCTCCCTGAAATAGAGCCGCAGCTGCCGGTTCAGGTTGATCAGGGCGAAATATCTGCCGTCGTTTCTGTCCTCCCGGATGCTTAAATTGATATCATTTAAGTCCATGGGTGAGATCCCCGCGCCGTCGTCCTCCACGCAGTAGCAGATGCCCCCTGACTCTGCCAGATAGAAGCGGATGGAGATGTGCCCGCCGCCCTCGGGCCGGAGTCCGTGGACCACCGCATTTTCCAGCACAGGCTGGAAGAAATATTTGATGACCCGCTCTTCCCGGATGGAGTCCTCAATCTGGATGGAGCTGTCAATAGTCCCGTCCATGCGCACATTGCACAGGGACAGGTAGCTCTCCAGCACCTCCGCCTGGTGGGCGATGGAGATGTAGTCCGTGCCGTTGTTTAAGGTCAGCCGGAAAAAACGGCTCAGATCAAAGATGATGCGGGAGATCTGGGGAACCTTGTTCTTGTCCGCGATCCAGTGGATGCAGTCCAGGGTATTGTAGATGAAATGCTCCTTTAACTGTGTCTGGATGAATTTCAGCTCGTAGCCCTCCTTCAGGAGCCGGGTCTCGTAGTTGGTATGGATCAAGCTGTCGATATTGGACAGCAGCACGTTGAGCCGGTGTCCGATGTAGCCCAGCTCGTCCCGCCTCCCGGTGTGAATCCGCACGTCCAGGTCCCCGTGCTCCGCCTCCCTCATCTTATCGCTGATCAGCTTCATGGGCCGGACCAGGTAAAAGGACACGAACAGGGCGGTGAGAATGAAGATGAACACCAGGGTGAGCACAATGTAGA
Organism: uncultured Clostridium sp.; assembly: GCA_900551225.1. Lineage (GTDB taxonomy): Bacteria > Bacillota > Clostridia > Lachnospirales > Lachnospiraceae > Enterocloster. The sequence continues at coordinate 14,358 of URUZ01000013.1, read as the reverse complement.
ACCAGTATTCCGTCATCAGCGGCTCCGACACGTTGTAATGTTCCAGAGGGACGGCGGCCCCATAGAACCAGCCCGTGTACTGGGAACGGTAATAAGCCATCAGATAGGGAGTTCCCCTGTCGGTAAATGGAATCCAGCCTGAGGCGTCCTCCGGCGCCTGGATGGGCAGGTCCCCGGCGTTCAGGGCATCCGGGCCGGAGATGGGAATCCACTGTTTGGACCGGGGGCGTATGTAGAACTGGATGGACTCCGTGGCATCATACACCTTGATGTGCTCATGAAGAGTTTCCGTGGAAATAACGGCCCGGGAAAATGTATACATGTTGGGATTAAATGCACAGAAGGGACGGCTGTAGGCAGCAAACAGGGATTCCTGGCCGTCCGAGGACAGCAGGTGCCATGTTTTATTGCCTGTGACCCCAGATTTCTCCGCATTGATCCGGATGTTCTCGATCTGATTCTCAGCGGGCCTGATGGTGATCTGGCGGGTCTGTCCCGGATAGTTGCCGAACAGCGTATCCCCGTAGGCGCTGTACACTTCCAGGGAGTGGAGGTAAGGATTGCTCAGATAGAGCTTGTACAGCTCCATGCTCAGCTCCTGGCGCAGCCGGTAGTTGCGGTAGCCGCTGCCGTCGTCCATGTCGTCCTCAGACAGGCGGAAGCAGTCATTGGAGAATGCCGTGTTGCCCTGGAGCTGGGACTGGACGAAATTGACGCTTCGGAATACCTCGTCCATGGTGTTGGAGATGCTCTTTAAGGAGGACAGCAGCTGGGCCGCCCCCTCCTTCTGGGCCAGTTTTTTGGAGGTGCCGTAGAGAGAGGCGTACAGCAGGATAATGGGGACTGCAAAGATCAGAAAATAGATAAACAGTACCTTGGACAGCAGGCTGCGGTTGTAGCTGGACTTCTTCTTGTGGGCCATCAGGCGTTCCTCCCTTTGCAGGCTTCCTGTTTCGTAGTAACTTCATAAATCATTTTAAGGGAATTTTGGAGGAAAACAAGGGTTGACACATAAGATTCCCGAAGATGGGCGTAAGTTACCAGATAAAAGCACTAAAAACCATATTAAAAGACAAACTTTGCAAAAAATAAACCAATGAAAAGACAAGTTTAAAGATCCCCCGCCATTCATAAAAGAGTTTCCATTCTATATAATGAATTCAGTCTTAAAAAAGAGAAAAGGAGGGAGAACATGGCGGTATTGATCAGTAATTTAGTGATTGGCCTGGATAAGGGGCTGGACTGTCCCCGGCGTCTGCTTCATATGGCAGCCCCCTTTGGCAGCCGGGTGGGCATTGAATTCTTTGTACACACCTGCTTTCCTGAATACATGAAGCGGATGGATCACATCCGGGAATGGACCGGGGAAATGCCGCTGGCGCTCCACGGCCCGTTTCTGGCCATCGAGGCCACCAGCAGGAAAGGGACGCCGGGGTATGAGATCTTCATAAACGCCTACAAAAGGGCCTTTGGGCTGGCAGAATCCCTTGAAGTGGGACATGTGGTATTCCATGACCATGAGCGTTACGTGAAAAAGGAGGAAAAGCAGGAGCTGCAGGCAGTGTGCCTTGACAATATCAAAACCCTGATCAGCCTGGCAGAGGAGTATGGGGTAAAGCTGCTGCTGGAGAACCTGGCGCTGCCGGCCAAGGGCGAGCCGCTGTTTGACCAGAAGGAGTACATAGGACTGTTTGAGGGCTTCCCACAGGCGGACTGCCTGATTGACATCGGCCATCTGGGGCTGGCGGGGTGGGATATGGAGGCTGTGATCTGCGGTCTGAAGGACAGGATCAAGGGCTATCATCTCCACAACAACAACGGCCTGGCCGACACCCACAGGCGCATTGCGGACGGGGTGATCTCCTACGAGACATTTTTCCGGCTGTACCGCGCATACACGCCTGGGGCTGACCTTACCCTGGAATACGGGGATGAATGTGGAATTACCGTGGCGGATATGCACCACGATATTGAACTGGTACTAGAGCGTGCCGGATTTAACTGAAATTCAGGGTAAAATACCCCTGTGATAAAAAGGAAGAGAGGGAAATGATGAGAATGAAACGAATTGTCAGCGTGATGCTGGCGGCGGCAATGACAGCAGGACTTCTGGCGGGCTGCGGTTCCGGCTCCGGACAGAAGGCGGACAGCTCCAAGACAGCGGAGAACAAGGCGGGTGGAGACGGTTCCGGCTCTGGGAGCGCCCAGGCAGGAGGAGAAGGACAGACAGGAGAAGGACAGACAGGAGGAGACACCCAAAACGGGGAGGACAAGATTGAGCTGACCTTCTTTTACCCCATCGGCGTGGGCGGCGCCCTGGCCACTCTGATTGAGAACCTGGCTGTAGAGTTCACCAAGGAGAACCCCAATATTGTGCTGAACCCTGTGTTCGCAGGCAACTCCACAGAGACGATGACCAAGACCGTGTCCGCACTTCAGGGCGGCACACCTCCTGATTTTGCCATTCTGCCCAACCCGGAGCTGTACTCCCTGCTGGATATGGATGCGGTGATCCCCCTGGATGATTTTATCGCTGCGGACGGAGGGCAGGAGTATATTGATGACTTTATGCCGGCATTTCTGAAGAATTCCTATTATGATGGGAAGATTTACTCCATCCCATTCCAGAGAAGCACCATAATCATGTACTACAATAAAGATCATTTTAAGGAAGCAGGCCTGGACCCTGAGGCGCCGCCCGCGAACTGGGAGGAACTGAGAGAGTGTGCTAAGAAACTGACCGTCACCGATGCCTCAGGCAATGTGAGCCGGTGGGGCGTGATGATCCCCATGGACGATCCCTTCATGTTCTATGGATTCAGCAGGCAGAACAGCGCCACAGGCACGGAGATCATGTCCGAGGACGGCAAAAGCGTGTATTTTGACACCCCGGAAAATGTAGAAGCCCTGCAGTATCTGATCGACCTGGCCAAGGTGGACAAGGTAATGCCCGAGGGCGCTATCAAATGGGGGGACGGGCCGTCCAACTTCATGGCTGGGGCAACCTCCATCACCTTTACCTCCAGCGGAAGCCTGACCAACATTCTGGACAACACGGATTTTGAGGTGGGGACCGCTTTCCTGCCGGCGGGCAAGCAGTACGGTTCAGCCACAGGAGGGGCCAACCTCTACATTTTCAACGGCGTTGATGAGAAGAAGCAGGAAGCGGCATGGAAGTTCATCCGCTGGATCACCGAGCCGGAGCGGGCCGCCCAGTGGAGCATTGACACAGGCTATGTTGCCACCCGCAAGAGCTCTTTTGACACAGACCTGATGAAGGATTATCTGGAAAAGGTGCCCCAGGCCAAGACTGCCAAGGACCAGCTGGACTACGCCTGCAGTGAGCTGCGGGTCCACAACAACCAGAGATGCCTCCAGGCCCTGAAGCAGGGAGTGGATGCAGCGCTCACAGGGGCCAGCACGCCTGAGGAGGCCATGAAACAGGCCCAGGCTGAGGCCCAGTCCCTGCTGGAGTCCTACCAGTAACGGCGTATTTACACTGGACGGAACGGGTATACACGTAAACTGCGCTCCCGGGGAACCGGGGGCGCTTTTGAAACAGTGATTCTGCGAATAAGAGGTGATACGGTGAAGGAAAGAAGAATTCCAACCAATGTAAAATGGACGGTCCAGGGCTGGCTGCTGATGCTGCCGTCCCTGGTGTTCCTCCTGGGGTTTACGGTGTACCCGGTGATAAAAACACTGATTCAGAGTTTTTATAAAGTGAGCAACAACACCAAAGTGGCTTCCCAGTTTGTGGGTGTTAAGAATTATATGCAGGTCTTTAAGGACCCGGTGTTTTTCATTGTGATCAGAAACACCCTGAAGTTTTCCCTGTTTGTGATCCCTCTGAGCCTGGTCATCGGCTTCCTGCTGGCCACCCTGGCCAGCAAAAATATCCGGGGAATCGGTGTGGCCAGGGCGTTGATTTTCTATCCCAACGTGGCGCCTGTGGTTGGATTTGCTACCATCTGGACCTTCCTTTTTACGCCCAATATCGGCGTGATCAGCCAAGTGATGAAGGCCCTGTCCCTAAAACCGGTGGACTTCCTCAACAACCCCAGGACAGCCCTCTATGCCATCATGGCTGTGTATATCTGGAGAGAGGCCAGCTATATGATGATTTTCTACATATCCGGGCTTCAGAACATATCCAGGGAATACTATGAGGCCGCCTATCTGGACGGGGCCACGCGCTGGGATGTGATGCGCAGGATCACCATCCCCCTGGTGCAGCCCACCACCCTGTTTGTGCTGACGATCACCATGGCGGACGCCTTCAAGATGGTGGACCTGATCATGGTGATGACCACCAAGGGCGGACCCAACAACAGCACCAACCTGCTGATGAACCACATTTACCAGACCGCGTTCTCCTACTGGGATACAGGCCAGGCTTCGGTGCTGACGATCTGTATGCTGGGCTTTATGATGGTGGTGGCCCTGGTACAGTTTACCACCATGGACAAACGCGCCTATTATGAGAACTAGGAGGACGGCTGTGAATAAAAAAATGAATTACGTGTTCTATCTGCTGCTGGCCGCGCTGTGTTTTATCTGGGCCTTTCCACTGCTGTGGGCAGTGGTGACGGCTCTTCGGCCAGGCAATATGGCCACTGGCTTTTCCCTGGAGTTAAAATTCACTCTGGACAACATAAAAGAGGTGTTCGGCGCAGCCCCATTTCTGAAATATGGGCTTAACACACTGATCATCGTCTGCGGCATCCTGGCGGTCCAGCTGGTGACTGTGACCCTGGGGGCCTACGCCCTGGCGCGTGTGGAGTTCGCAGGCAAGGTGCTTATGATGGCGCTGATCATGATGCAGATTATAATTCCCGCCGATATCCTGATCCTGCCCAACTACCAGACCCTGCGTGCCATGAACCTGATCGACTCCCGGCTGGGGGTAATGATCCCTTATTTTGCTTCAGCCATGGGACTTCTGCTGCTGCGGCAGGCCTTCAAGGGCGTGCCGTCGGCCATTGTGGACGCGGCACGCATGGACGGGGCCAACATATTCCAGACCCTGCGCTACATCTTTATCCCATGCAGCAAGGCGGCGTACATCTCATTCGCCATCTGTTCCATCAGCACCCACTGGAACAACTTCCTGTGGCCCATGATCGTGATCAACGCGCCGGAGAAGCGGCCTCTGACCATGGGGCTGGTACTGTTCGCCAAGGCCAACGATTCAGGCCCCATGTGGGCGCTGGTGACGTCTGCCACCCTGCTGGTGATGCTGCCGCTGTTTATCATGTTCTGCGTGTTCCAGAAGCAGTTCGTATCCAGCTTTGTCACCTCGGGAATCAAGTGAAGGACCGGAATTTACTCCTTGACTTGGACACCGTGTCGCAGTTTATAATGAATGCGACAGGAGGTACAAAATGGAGGAAATGACAGTAAGCCAGGTATCCAGGCGCCTGGGCATATCAACGAGAATGCTTCGCTACTACGAAAAGGAAGGGCTGATCAGCAGTTTTCGGCGGGAAGGATATGCCTACCGCTTATACGATAAACATGCAGTTTCCAGAATTGAACAGATTCTGCTCCTACGTAAGCTGCGGATACCGGTACGCCAGATTAAAATTATACTGAACAATACCAATGCGGTTGCGGCGGTCGAAATCTTCCGTCAGAACATGGATGAACTGGACGAAGAAATCACCGCGCTTTCAACAATCAGGGACATTTTAAACCATTTTGTGGAGGAACTCAGCAAGACCACTGAGCTGCCTTTAAAGAGTATTATGCCTCAGGATGATACGCTGCTGGCAACAATTGAGTCCCTGAATCTGATCAGCATCAATTTCAAAGAGGAACAGTCCATGAGCAAATTAAAGAAAGCAGATGAACGTCTCTCACAAGTCAATGATGTGCGGATCATCTATCTGCCGCCGGTCACAGTGGCTGCGTCACATTATATTGGGGAGGAGCCTGAATTAAATGCAAACACCCTGCTGGACAACTTTGTAAAGGAAAGCGCTTTGGGGGAAATCAAACCGGATTTAAGGCGGTACGGCTTTAACCATCCCAATCCGGTTGATGAGACAGGCTTTCATGGTTATGAGGCATGGGTTACAATTCCGGATGATATGGAAGTCCCGGCGCCCCTTGAGAAGAAGCAATTCTGCGGGGGATTATATGCGGCCCATATGATTACTTTTGGTAATTTTAATGAGTGGGACCCTTTTCTGGAATGGGCAATGAATAACGAAAGGTACGAATTCGCAGGCGATTTACAGGATCAGGAGCATATGTGCGGATTACTGGAGGAACACTTGAATTTCTATAACCACATAGGGCAGTCTGAACAGGATTTAGAACAATTGCAGTTAGACCTCTTAATGCCGGTAAAAGTAAAGAGTAACAGCAGTCCGGACTGACGGTTTTAGCCGCAGTCCGGCTGCTGTTTTTGCGGCATCAGGGGAAAAAAGGCCATTGTAACAGAAATTCCCACTAAATCTCATGAAAAAAGTAAGGAAAAAGACGGCATCTTGTGATAGAATGGGGATATCTGTGAATATAACAATTACATAGAAGTGCATATTACAAGAGGAGGGAGCATTATGCCCGATATTAATATCCTGGTCGTGGATGATGAGAAGGAGATAGCGGACCTGATAGAGATCTATCTGGTCAGTGACGGTTATAAAGTGTTTAAGGCTGAGAATGCATCAAAGGGTCTGGAGGTTCTGGGACAGGAGGAGATCCACCTGGTGCTGCTGGACATCATGATGCCGGGAATGAACGGGCTGGAGATGTGCAAGAAGATCCGTGAGACCAACAACATCCCCATTATCATGCTCAGCGCCAAGTCCACGGACCTGGACAAAATCCTGGGACTGGGAACAGGCGCGGACGATTACGTGGTGAAGCCCTTTAACCCTCTGGAGCTGACAGCCCGCGTGAAATCACAGCTGCGCCGTTACACACAGCTGAACCCCAACAGCAATTCCCATGAGAACGCCAACAACGAGATTACCATCAAAGGGATGATCATCAACAAGGACAATCACAAGGTGATCGTGGACAATGAGGAGATCAAGCTGACCCCCATTGAATTCGACATCCTGTACCTGCTGGCATCCAACCCAGGCAGAGTATTCAGCACCGACGAGATCTTTGAGAAGGTGTGGAATGAGAAGGTCTATGAGGCCAATAACACGGTTATGGTACATATCAGAAGGCTCAGGGGCAAGATGAAGGAAGATACCAGACAGAGCAAGATCATCACCACAGTGTGGGGAGTGGGATACAAAATTGAAAAGTGATATGAGCAGGCGTTACCACACCCGTGTGGTAACCAACATTGTCTACAGCGCCATTATTACCTGTCTGGTGGAGATATTCCTGGTAGCCAATGTAACCATGATCGCCGGGTATCTGGAAGAGTCGGGGCGTTTGAACCGGCTGCTGCAGAACCTGCTGGCCATTGATGTGGTTATGACGCTGATCTATGTGCTGTTCGGTATTGTGCTGTTTTCCGTCACCTTCCTGCTGCTGCAGGAGCCGTCCATCCGTTACATCAGCCACATATCAGACGCCATACAGAACATTTCCGAGGGGGACTTAAACACCAGCATCGATGTGATCGGTGACGATGAATTCTCCAGTATGGCGGCCAATTTAAACAAGATGTCTGAGGATATCAGACAGCTGATGGATAAGGAGAGGGAGTCGGAGCGGACCAAGAATGAGCTGATCACCAATGTGGCCCACGATCTGCGCACTCCGCTGACGTCCATCATAGGCTATCTGGAGCTGCTGGCGGGGAACACTAAGATTCCCCAGGAGATGCAGCACAAGTACATAGAAATCGCATACGGCAAATCAAAACGCTTAGAGAAGCTGATCGAGGACCTGTTCGGTTTTACCAAGCTCAATTACGGCAAGATGTCCATGCACGTGGCGCAGCTGGACATTGTGAAGCTTCTGGGGCAGCTTCTGGAGGAGGCGTACCCCAATTTTGCGGAGAAGAACCTGTCCTATGACCTGCAGAGCAATGTGCCGGCCAAGGTCATCACCGCGGATGGGAACCTGCTGGCCCGCCTTTTTGACAACCTGATCGGCAATGCCATCAAGTACGGGGCCGACGGGAAACGTGTCCTGGTGAACCTTCACGCCGATGACGAGGTGCTGACTGTGTCGGTTACCAACTTCGGGTATGTGATCCCGGCGGATGAGCTGCCGCTGATTTTTAATAAGTTTTACCGGGTGGAGCAGTCCCGGTCCAGCACCACCGGAGGAACCGGCCTGGGACTGGCCATTGCCAAGGAGATTGTGGATATGCACGGCGGCACTATCAGTGTGGCCAGCGATTTGAACGGAACGGTGTTTACCGTGAAGCTTCAGGTCCATTTTGACATTAATAAAGAGAATTTCGGAACGATTAGCTGATTGTAAGGGAAGGCGAAGACGCTGCTCCGGATGCATTCAGCTAATCGTGTTATGGGAGAATATGGAAATGAAGGTTAAGTTTCAGAGGTTACATCGGAATATGTGGATCATGGCTGCAGGATGTTTCTGCGGCCTGTTTTTGTGTCTTGCCCTCGCAGTTCCGGCTCTGGGGGCTACGCCGTCCCAGGGTACGGAGCAGGTGAGTGGGAATATCCATCTGGAGGCCACCTACGGATATCAGGATATGGCCAAGAGCGGCCGTTTTCTGCCCCTTACCGTCAGCGTGGACAACCGGGGCGGGGAGGCATTTTCAGGGAACCTGTGTATTCTGACCATGGAATCTGACTACCAGCTTTACCGGTATGAGTATCCTGTGGAGATTCCCGCAGGGGGAAGCACTGAAAAGGCCATGAGCATTTCCCTGGGGGCCAGAATTGACCAGATGTACGTGAAGGTGCTGGACAAGGACGGCGCAGAGGTGGCCCAGAAACGGCTGAAAATCAATGTCAACACAGAGACTGCGGAGCTGTTCGTGGGTATCCTCAGCGACACACCCGACCGTCTCCAATATATGAACGGCGTGGGCGTTAATTACAGCACTTTAAGGACCAGAACCATTGTGATGACCCCCAGCAGCCTTCCCTCCCAGGAATTAGGGCTGGATCAGCTGGATGTGCTGCTTATTACCAACTTTAACACGGCTGTCCTGACTCAGGACCAGGTGGACGCCATCTGGGAGTGGGTTCAGAAGGGAGGCGTGCTGCTGTTCGGAACAGGGCCAAGGGCCCAGGATACCATGCATGCCTTCAGCGATGATCTGCTGGACGTGCCCTTCCCGGAGCCGGATATGCAGGACATCAACATGGGCGTGGAATTCGCCACTGACGGCCCAAGCGGGGCAACCATTTCCCTGGAATGCACGGACATCTATATGAGCGGGGCCAACGAGGTCCTCTCCAGCGATGAGTTGTCGGTCCTCACCTCAGTGCCTGTGGGCAATGGAATGGTGGCCGCGGCTATCTATGATTTTGTGGACATTGAACAGTTCTGCCAGGACCACATTTCTTATATCGATAATCTGTTCAGCGAGCTGCTGGGGGACAACCGCATAAGCCTTCTGGCCAGAGCCGCGGACGGGACGGCGTCCAACCAATACTGGTCCGTGCAGAGCCTGATCAACACAGGGGACATCAACCGTCTGCCCAGAATCGGACTCTATGTGATGGTATCCATCGCTTATGTGGCCCTTGTAGGCCCGGGGCTGTACTTCTTCCTGAAACAGCGGGGGCTGCGCCGGTACTATCAGCGCTCAGTGATTATTCTGTCGCTGTGCACCACGGGAATGGTGTACGTGATGGGGATTGCCACGCGTTTTCACGGACCGTTCTTCACATACGCCACCATCAAGGATGTGGACGAGGGGGCAGTGGCGGAAACCACGTTCCTGAATCTGCAGGCGCCCTACAACAAGCCGTTTTCTGTGGAGATGGACCCCACCTATATGATCCACCCGGTGACCAGAAGCGCCTATTATGACATGACGCCCATTCCCAAATTCACCGGCTCGGAGAATGCGGCTATCAGCCTGAAGTATCAGGAGGACTGCACCAAAATCAGCGCCCGGAATGTGGGGGCGTTTAATCCTAAATATTTCCAGCTGGACCGCAAGGTGACGGGCCAGGATAATCAGGGCTTCACCGGGGAGATCAAGTTCTTTGACGGACAGATGACAGGCACACTGACCAACAACTACTCCCAGCCTCTGGAGAACGTGGCCATCCTTCTGTACAACCAGATGGTTCTGGTGGATCGCATGGAGGCAGGCCAGACCGTTCAGCTGGACGGCCGGAATGTGATCTACGGCTCCATGAACTATGGCTATGCCATGGCGGAGCAGATCACGGGCGCCTCCCGGTATAAGGAGGGGGACATAGGCGATGCTTCTTATGTCCAGGCCCTGGAACGGTCCAACCTGCTGTCCTTCTACATGGGCAATTACCTGACCGGCTACCACACGGATGCCAGGGTGGTGGGATTCAGCCAGGAGAAGCAGGGAGTCAGCTTCTTAAAAAAGACCGGTTTTGAGACATACGGGTCCACGCTGATCACCTCATCCGTGAAGGTGGATTACCGCCAGGACGGACTGGTGTACCGCTCAGCTCTCCAGAAGGAGCCCAATGTGCTCAGCGGCAGTTATATGGCCGCCAACAACACCATGTACGGCATGACGCCCCTGATGCTGGAATATTTCCTGGGAAATGACACCGAGGTGGAGAAGGTGGACTTCCACAGGCTGTCCGACAAGGTGGTGGAGAGCCTGCGCTACAATTACACAGTGCCCTTTGTGGGCAATATGTATTTCTATAACTATGACACCGGCAATTATGATCCTATGGACATGAAGGTGCAGGAATATGACAGAGCGGCCCTTGGCCCCTACCTGTCCCCTGGCAACACCCTGACGGTGAAGTACGTATACACCAGCACGGATGACTACAGCTGGAATATCATGCTGCCCATACTGACAGTGACGGGAAGGAGTAAATAATGCTGGAAATCAGGGATTTACACAAGGCATACGGAAAATACCACGCCCTGAACGGCTTAAATATGACGGTGAACGACGGGGCGCTCTACGGTTTCGTAGGCCCCAACGGCGCAGGGAAAACCACCACCATCAAAATCATGTCCGGCCTGCTGGGCGCTGACAGCGGAAGTGTGGTGATCGGGGGGCAGGATGCACTGAAGGATGTGGGCTCCCTGAAGGGGATGATCGGATACGTGCCGGACTTTTTCGGCGTGTACGACAATCTCACTGTGTCCGAGTACATGGAGTTCTTCGCCTCCTGCTACAACCTGGACGGACTGGTGGCCCGCAAGCGCTACACCGCCCTGCTGGAGCAGGTGGGGCTGGAGGACCGGCAGGACTTCTATGTGGACGGACTGTCCAGGGGCATGAAGCAGAGACTGTGTCTGGCCAGGGCGCTGATCCATGATCCGGGCATCCTGATACTGGATGAGCCGACCTCAGGGCTGGACCCCAGGACCAGATTTGAGTTCAGGGAGATTCTGCAGGAGCTTCAAGGCATGGGCAAGACCATATTTATCAGCTCCCATGTGCTGTCGGAGCTGTCGGAGCTGTGCACGGACATCGGAATCCTGGACCAGGGAAGGCTGGTGCTGGAGGGCAACATCCAGGATATTTTGTCCCGGGTCAACAGCTCCAATCCGCTGGTGATCTCGGTCTACAGCAACAGGGAACAGGCCCTTGCCATCTTGAAGAGCCATCCCTGTGTCCAGACAATATCCCTGCGGGAAAATGATATCTGCGTCCGGTTTACCGGCGATAAACAGGATGAGGCGCTGCTTCTGCAGCAGCTCATTGACGGGGATGTGCTGGTCAGCAGCTTTGTCCGCGAAACAGGAAGCCTGGAATCCGTCTTTATGCAGCTGACGGAGCGGGAGGAAGAGAGGTCGGTGTTGTCCTATGAAGCAGAATCCGGTTTATAAAAGGGAAGCCAGAGTCAGCTCCAGAAGCATGCGGCTGCCCCTCATTCTCACGGTGTTCAACGGTATTCTCTCGGTTGTGGCACTGTTAAATATGTACTCGGTGGTGTCCCAGGTCAACGCCACGGCAACCATCCAGTACAGCAGCTTTATGGATATGTATGAGTTTGTGGCTGCCATAGAGTTTATCCTGCTGATGTTCATTGTGCCTGCGGTTACGGCGGCCAGCATCAGCGGGGAGCGGGAGCGGCAGACCCTGGAGCTCATGCTGACCACGCAGATGACGCCGGGGCAGATCGTAAGGGGCAAGCTCATAAGCGCCCTCAGCACCCTGCTGCTGCTGATCATGTCAAGCTTCCCGGTGATCACTATGGTGTTTGTGTTCGGCGGCATCACGGGAACGGATGTGGTGGCCCTGCTGCTGTGCTATATCGCGGTGGCGCTGTTTGCCGGAAGCCTGGGCATCTGTTTTTCCTCAGCTTTGAAGCGGTCCACCCTGGCCACTGTGGTGACCTACAGTGTGCTGATCGCCGTGGTGGGCGGCACTTATTTTCTGAATCAGTTTGTGATGCGGCTGAGTTCCAGCCGGATGGAAGATTATGTGATGCTCTATGGGGCAGGCAGGAACGCGGTTCAACCAACTTCTGGAAATTTTATATATTTTCTGCTTTTAAATCCGGCCGCTACCTTTTATACTATTATTAACGGCCAGGCGGGCTCCGGGAAGGGGACCGACGTGCTGTGCAAGGCATTTGGCATCGTACAGAGGAACTGGGTGCTGGACAACTGGATCTTCCTCAGCATACTGATCCAGCTGGCCATAGCGGCCGTCCTGCTGGTTCTGGCCATACGGTTTGTGAATCCGGTCAGGGGAAGAAAAAAGAATAACGGATAGTGAGCATCTGAGCGCGTCCGAATACATTTCAGGAAACAGGAAAGGGGATAAAAATGGGAATTATCAAATCAGTAAAATCAGCAATCGGCGGAGCGCTGGGCGATCAGTGGCTGGAGGCCATAGAACCCGATGATATGGGGGACCAGACAGTATTCGTCCGCGGCGTGCAGGTGCGCCAGGGGCGGGGCTCCAATGTCAAGGGAAGTTCGGACACAGTGACCAACGGCTCTGTGATCCATGTGTACCCCAACCAGTTTATGATGCTGGTGGACGGGGGCAAGGTGGTGGATTATACCGCTGAGGAAGGTTACTATACTGTCAACAACTCCTCCCTGCCCTCTCTGTTTAACGGACAGTTCGGGGATGCGCTGAAGGAGTCCTTTAACCGCGTCCGTTTCGGGGGAATCACACCCGGCGTACAGAAGGTGTTCTATATCAACCTTCAGGAGGTCAAGGGAATCAAGTTCGGTACCCGCAATCCGGTCAACTATTTTGACAGTTTCTACAATGCAGAGCTGTTTCTGCGGGCTCACGGCACCTATTCCATCAAGGTGACAGATCCGCTGAAGTTCTACGCGGAGGTAATTCCCAAGAACACCAGCCGTGTGGAGATTGAGTCCATCAACACCCAGTACCTGTCAGAGTTCCTGGAAGCCCTTCAGACCTCCATCAACCAGATGGCCGCGGACGGCACCAGGATATCCTTTGTGACCTCCAAGAGCCGGGAACTGGGCAAATATATGTCCGAGACTTTGGACGATGACTGGAACCAGATGCGCGGTATGGAGATCCAGGCAGTGGGAATTGCCAGCATCTCCTACGATGAAGAATCCCAGAAGCTGATCAACCTGCGCAACAAGGGCGCCATGATGGGCGACCCCAGAGTGCGGGAGGGATATGTGCAGAGTACCCTGGTGGAAGGGCTTAAGGAGGCAGGGTCAAACCCCAATGGGGCCATGGCGGGATTCCTTGGCATGGGCATCGGGATGCAGACTACCGGTGGATACATGAACACCGCTTCCAATACGAATATGCAGCAGATGCAGATGAACGGCGGCTGGCAGAATCCCCAGGGATATGGCCAGGGAGCGCCGGGAATGCCCTATGGCCAGGGTGGACCGGCCCAGGGAGCGCCGGGAGCGGCTTATGGCCAGGGCGGCCCGGCCCAGGGAGCACCGGGAGCGGCTTATGGCCAGGGCGGCCCGGCCCAGGGAGCGCAGGGAGCCGCTTATGGCCAGATGCAGCCCGGGCAGCCGGTACCCCAGAGCGAGCCGGCACCCGCCGCGGCGCCTGCGCCCACGGCAGCCCCTGCCGGTTGGAAATGCTCCAACTGCGGTACTGAAAACACTGGGAAGTTCTGCGGAGAGTGCGGCAGCCCCAAACCGGCGGATGGTCCCTGGACCTGCAGCTGCGGCAACCAGAATACAGGCAAGTTCTGCAGTGAGTGCGGCAAGCCCAGACAATAATACCACGGGGGAATGTGCAATATGGCAACAATTACCTACAAATGTCCAAACTGTGACGGCGGGCTCCTCTTTGACCCCGCCACACAGGAATAC
>URUZ01000012.1 GCA_900551225.1 uncultured Clostridium sp. | reverse complement strand
ATATGTGAGAGGATAGGAAACCATATGTTTTCAGGATTTTATACAGCCGCCTCGGGCGTGCTGATGAACCAGAGGGCCATCAACATTTCGGCCAACAATATAGCAAATGTTAAGACCAACGGATACAGGGCCAAACGCCTGGTAAAGACCACCTTTGACCAGCAGCTTGTGCGGGAGATGAACGGGCAGACTGCAGGAGTGGGCGGCGGTTCGACCATTTCCCTGGCTCAGGGGGAGAAAACCAGCCACAAACAGGGCAGCATAGTGGACACAGGCAAGAAGTATGACCTGGCCATCAGCGGGGATGGATTCTTCGTGATCCAGGGGGAGAACCAGCAGTTTTTGACCCGCAACGGGCATTTCACCAAGGACGAGGAGGGCTATCTGGTCCTTCCGGGTACTGGGCGCCTGATGGGAGACGCGGGGCCTGTGATGGTGGACGAAGCTGGTTTTAAGGTTGGAAGCGATGGAATTATCTACGATGAGGAGGACGGCGAGCTGGATCAGATCCAGATCATGGAGCCGGACAACTATGACAACCTGACATTTAACAATAACGGTACCTATGGGGCGGACAACGGTGTGGCGCTGAACCAGGTGTACCCTGAGATCTACCAGGAACGGCTGGAGGAATCCGGCGTGGACTTAAATTCAGAGATGACCAGGGCCATGGAGCTTCAGAGAGCGTTCCAGTCCTGCGGCAAGGCCCTCACCATTGTGGACCAGATGAATCAGAAATCGGTTTCAGAGGTAGGGAAGCTGTAAGTGGAGTAAGGAGACACAGATGAACATATCATATTATACAGCGGTATCAGCCATGGAGGCATTCCAGTCTGAGCTGGATGTGACGGCCAACAACATGGCCAACGTCAACACCACCGGCTACAAGATCCTGCGCAGTTCCTTCGACGACCTGCTCTATACCCAGATGGATACCAAAAATGCGGACCAGATGGTGGGGCACGGTGTAAAGTCCAACGGAGCGGAGACTGTGTTTGAGCAGGGAATCTTCGAGAAGACAGAGCGGAAGCTGGATTTTGCCATCAAGGGCAAGGCGTATTTTGCCATTGAGGTCAATGAGGATGATGAGGAACCGGCCTATACAAGGGATGGGTCCTTTGAGATATCCGCCACAGAGGACGGCAATTACCTGACCACCAAGGACGGGCGGTATGTGCTGAGCCGGGACGGCGACCGGATTGAGCTGGAGTATAAAGAGGTGGAGGATAAGGACGGAAACAAAGAACCCTCCAACCAGCTGGATCTGGAGAGCCTGGCGGGTGTCATCGGGCTTTATACCTGTGAGAACCCGGACGGCCTGGTTCCCGTGGGCGGGAATCTATACCGCACCGGGGAGGCTTCCGGTGAGTGGGTGCCCATAGACGACATGGATGATGAGGAGGAGGGCAGCGTCCTCTTAACCGGAACACTGGAGCTGTCCAGCACCTATGTGCCCACAGAGATGATCAACCTGCTTCAGTCCCAGAGGGCGTTTCAGCTGAACAGCAGGATTGTTAAAACAGCAGATGAGATGGAAGAATTGATCAATAATCTTCGCTGATCAGGACTTGAAGGTATTACATAAAAAGGGGGAATCCCATGAGCGACAAAAGCCTGATTTTTAGTCTGTTTTCAAAATTCCTCGACAACAGCGGGGATACGCAGGAAGAAGAGACAGAGGCAGTGCCGCAGCCTGCTAAACAGAATACTGCCCATGACCACCGGGTGGAGATGGTGGAGGACTGGAACGAGGCGGAGCGAAAGCGTATCAGGGGCCAGGAGGAAGACTGGACCGGCCAGACCGGCCCTGATCAAGACACAACGGAACCCGGAGAAGCGGAGGAATACCGCGATGCCGGGCTTGAACTGACCGTATCGCCTGACCGCATGTCCGTATCGGTCATGCTTCTGGAGCCAACCGGCGGCGGTATAGATATCAGCCGGGAACAGGTGTATGAGAAGCTGTCCCAGAGCGGCGTGATCTATGGCATCGATGAGGAGAAGATAGACAGTATTGTGGCGGAGAGGCAGTACCGCCAGCTGTTTATCGTTGCAAAGGGGACTCCGGCAGTGGACGGAAACGACGGCCGCATCAAGGACTATTTCCCCAGGGAAGCCCAGATAAAGTATGCCTCCAAGGGAAACGGCGGCATTGATTTTAAGAGTATGAACCTGATTCACAATGTGAAGCAGGGGGAACTGGTGTGCGAGCTGACCATGCCAACGGAGCCGCAGGAGGGTATGGATGTACTCGGCCAGCCGGTCCGCGGCAAAAACGGAACCATGCCGCCCATTCCCCAGGGCCGCAATATCGTCTATTCCACGGAGCGGGATAAGCTGCTGACCGCCTGTGAGGGCAATCTGACCTTCCGAAACGGACGTTTCCAGGTGGAAAATGTGTTCTCCGTGCCCGGAAATGTGGATAACTCCGTGGGAAATATCGACTTTACGGGCAGTGTTGTGATCCACGGGGATGTGTACGAGGGATTTACCGTCAAAGCCAAGGGAGATATCACGGTGACGGGGATCGTGGAGGGCGCATTCTTAATGGCCGGAGGCAGTATTCTCCTTCACAAGGGGATGCGGGGCATGAGATCCGGCGTCCTGGAAGCTGGGACAGATATCACGGCTAAATTCCTGGAGGACTGTACCATCTACGCCCAGAACGATATCCGGGCAGAGTATATCATTAACTCCGAAGTGTCCTGCGGGCATGACATGACCCTCATCGGCAAGCGGGGGGCATTCATCGGCGGGAACTGCGCAGTGTACAATCAGATGGATGTTAAGTCCGTGGGCAGCGCCAGCCAGGCCGCCACCACCGTGACCCTGGGGGCCACGCCCCAGCTTATGGAGGAGGTGGAGCGCATCAGCCAGGAGCTTCTGCTGGTGGCCAGGCAGCAGGCCCAGGCGGATCAGAATATCCGCTACTTAAACGGCAAGCAGAAGGCCGGGACCATCACGCCCAAGCAGGAGGAGCGCCTGGGCAAGCTGAGGCTGGAAGCGCCGATTTATTCATTAAAGGAAAAACGTTTGAAGCAGCGGGCGGCAGAGCTGGCCAGGCAGCTTCGTGAGGTGGGAAGAGCCAGGCTGACGGCCGGGGAAGTTCATCCGGGTACAGTGATCTGTATCGGGGACTGCCGGCTGTCCATCGTAAAGCGGGAGGAGAGCTGCGCTTTCTATTATCTTGACGGAGAAATCAGGAAAGGAATCAGGTAATGGCAGATATTTTACGGGTGACGTCCCCTGTCATCAACAAGAACACGATTCAGCCTGATAAGGCCCAGAGAGATCCTTCCGTTCCTTTTGACATGCAGGAGATCCGGCATGTCACCAAGAATCCGTCGGGCAGCGGCCTGCTGGGACAGCACAATGTGTTCCAGAAGGAGGCCGGGGCGGCCACGCTGATGAACCTGTTAAAGGACCCGGCCGTGACCGTCAATTATCTGAAAAATATATACATGCTGGAGGAGATCATCAGCCTTCTTCCGGTGAACAACACCACCATGACCCAGGAGATCCGCCAGCTGTTCGACGCGCTGCTGATCTCCCCGGAACATATTGTGGATGAGCTGGTGGATCAGGAATACGCTTCCACCCTGTTTAAGGGTCCCATGTTTGACTTCCTCAGGAATCTGCTGAACCAGAAGCCCGAGCTGCGGCTGGAGACTGCGGATTTCCTCAAAGCGGTCAACGGAAAGCTCTCCCGGCAGGATGTGCTGGACTCTGTGGCCAACAGCCTGGAATATCTATCCGAGCAGCTGGCCGGAAGCAGGAACCTGGCGGCTGTATTTGAAGCCCTGGCGGGGAAGGTCCGGGCCATGGCAGCGGACGGCGGTCAGGAGGACTGGGAATCTGTGAAGCCTGAGATCCGCCAGGCCCTTGACGAGCTGGAGGGCAGTGTGCTCTACTCACCCCAGACAGCCAGGGTGATTCCCAATATCCTCTATAACATGTCCCGCTACCAGGACAATGAGAGCTACCTCCAGGAGGCGCTGCTGAGCCTTTTGATCCATATCAACAGCAGGGAGGAGAAGGAGCATTTTAAAATGCTTCTGAAGGATTACCTGGTTCAGTTCCGGACGCCTGAGAACGCCAGGAACCGGTCCCGCATCATGGACACCCTGGCTGAAATCATCAGCAAACAGGACCGGGAAACGCCTATGAACAGCTTAAACGGGGAGAAAATTGAGAAGATTATCACCAGCCTGCTCTCATCCCCCTGTAACTATACCCCGCTGCTGCATTTTGTCATCCCCGTTGACTATCAGGGCATGAAGGCATTTTCCGAACTCTGGATCGATCCCAAGGACGAGGATGGCGGAGGACAGAATCAGGAGGCGGAGGACCGTGTGCATGTGCTGATCACATTCGACATTCCGGGAATCGGCCAGATGGAAGCGGAATTTAAGGTGTCGGGCCAGCGGATGTGGATGTATCTGTACTGTCCGGCAGCGTATGTGCCGGTGTTTCAGGGGTTGGCGCCGGAGTTTTTACAGATTATGGAAATGAATGGATACCGAGGTGCGCAGGTGGAGGTGGAACGGCTGGAACATATGCGTTCCCTGATGGAGGTATTCAAGAACCTGCCGTACAGAAGGACGGGTGTGGATGTCAAAATATAAGAAAAATAAAGCGGTTGCTTTGAAATACAACGCGGAGGAGGACGCCTCGCCGGTGGTCATCGCCTCAGGTTATGGAACGGTTGCGGAGAATATCATCGACATTGCTGAGAAGAAGGGGATTCCTGTGTTTAAGGATGACAGCACAGCCTCTCTTCTGTGCATGCTGGAGGTGGGCAGCAACATACCGGTGGAGCTGTACCAGGTGGTGGCAGCCATCTACTGCAGACTGATCGAGACCTCGGCCCAGATCAGGGGAGTGGAAGCGGCCAGGGAGCCTGCTTCCCGGCAGGAGGCCAGGCCGGGCTCAGGGGTGCGGCGCAATCTGGTGTCAAGACAGACGAAAAGACAGGAAATGACGGAGACAATGGACGGGAATTAGAGCGTGTTTGAATTCAGGAGGATAGCAAATGTTTGATTTGTCGGAAGGATATGTGGGTTCTTCCTGTGTGATTAAGGCAAAAAACAATGAGCTGATTACCATGGGAGTATTGCAGCGGATCGGTAAAACATACATCGACATCGGCAATTCCAGGAATGAGCTTCCGGTGATCCCCTATAAGCTGCTGGTGAAAATCGAAATATACAATACGCAGCTGGGCTTTAAGGTGCTGATCGGCCAGGTATATCTGTCTTCCGAGAAGCTGGTGCGGGCCATTGACTTAAATGAGGCCACGGACGATGAGCGCAGGGAGTATTTCCGGATTAGTACCAGGGATACTGGGGTGATCTACAACTGTATGCGGGGCGACGAGATGCTGGATATGAGCGGCAATTCGGTGGACTACAACGGCCTGAAGGTCCAGCTGGTGGATATCAGCCTGGGCGGACTGATGTTTGCCAGCAAGGAGCATTTTGAGTCTGGGGACTGTTTTAATATTGTGATTCCGGAGATGGGAGATTCCATGCTGTTTGCCTGCCAGGTGCGCAGGGTGGCAGAGCGGCCCGATGGAACCACTGGCTATGGCTGTAAATTAATGGATATGGAGATCAAGCAGGAGGACCTGCTGTACCGCTATATTTTAATGCGGCAGAGGGACCAGCTGCGGAGAATCCGATAAGGATGTGTTTTTAATGGATAACAGAGGGATGAAGCGGAAGAAGGACCAGCGGGTGATCAGGAACCGGAGGGTGATCATCTATACGTTTCTGATTATTATGGTTTTGTTCTATATATCGGCGAGGCAGACTGTGGAGGCGCGGCGGGCGGTGGCAACGGGCGCAGCGTCAGGCAAAGGCGCGGCGGGGGTCATGGCTGACGGCGGGTCCGGGCAGGCGCCTGTGGAAGCAGTGGATGGAGGAGAAGTCTCCGAGACGGCGGCGGACGGCAGCCTGATCTTGAGGGAGGAGGACATGTGGTGTCTGATTCTCACCAACGCAGAGTACCCGGTGCCGGAGGAGTACACTGTGGAGTTGAAGGAGATTCCGGGTACGGAGCAGTCTGTGGACGCCAGAGTCTATGATCCCCTGATGGAAATGATGGGGGCCATGGTGTCTGAGGGCCTGTCTCCTGTGGTGTGTTCCGGTTACAGGACACTGGACAAGCAGGAAAAGCTGTTTAACCGTAAGGTATCCGCCTTTGTGAGGCAGGGGTATTCCAAAGAAGAGTCCAATGCGCGGGCGCGGCAGATCCTATCCATCCCGGGTTCGGGGGAGCACTGTCTGGGACTGGCAGTGGACTTCTGCTCCCAGACCTACCGTCAGCTGGAACAGGGATTTGAGGAGACACCGGAGGGCGTGTGGCTCCGGGAACATGCCCAGGACTATGGATTTATCCTGCGGTATGAGGAGGGGAAAGAGGAGATCACGGGGATTACATATGAACCCTGGCATTTCCGCTACGTGGGCGTCAAGGCGGCCAGATATATGAAGGAACACGGGCAGTCCCTGGAAGAGTTTTATATCGATGAAAGTTTATATGGATAGAGTGCACAAAAATTTCAATAATTTTTGTGCACTTTTTTGGTAAACAAAAGGTGGGAGGGGTTCGATAAATATAACAGAGCGGAAGAGATGGTATGTTTCAGAAGCTTGGTCCAGTGTCCGACAGGGCCCGTCGCACATTGGAACTACAATCAATAAAAAAGGGACAGGGAAGTCCCGGTAAAAACAATTACACGGAGGTAATTAGAATGAGAATTCAGCACAACATTATGGCGTTAAACTCCAACAGACAGTTGGGAATCAACAACAGCGCAGTATCCAAATCTCTTGAGAAACTGTCATCCGGCTACAGAATCAACCGCGCAGGCGATGACGCAGCAGGTCTGGCTATTTCTGAGAAGATGAGAGCACAGATTAAAGGTCTGGAAGCAGCTACCGACAACTCCCAGGACGCAATCTCTCTGGTTCAGACAGCAGAGGGTGGCTTACAGGAAGTTCATTCCATGTTAAACCGTATGACCGAGCTGGCTACTAAGTCCGCCAATGGTACTTATACTGATGATGTAGACAGAAAAGCTCTGCAGGATGAGGTTGCAGCACTGAAGGACGAGATTAACAGGATCGCTGACGGTACTGACTTTAATGGGATTAAGCTGTTGGATGGTACGATGGGCGTTGGAACTACAGGTGCAACAGGAACCATTGCAACAGGTGTAGCTAATGGTGATATTGCAGGGTCGGCAGCGAATTTTTCATTAGAAGCCCCAGAGGGATATACAGTCGTAATTGCTGGTTCGAACAAAGGCACAGCGTCAACAGCTGCATACAATAATGGTACTAAAACCATTACTCTTACACTTGAAAATGATAAAGCAGTTGCTATTACTCAGGAAAAACTGGATGATCTGATCAATGGTTTAGGCGGACTTCCTGCAGAAGCTGTAGGCAAGATTAAACTGACTGTTGATAAAGAGTTCAAATTTGCAACAGATACTGCTGGCGCGGCTAATTTAACAATGACATCCGCAGTGGCTAAAAAGGCTGTTGGAGAAGATGCTGCTAAAGGGATCACCGTGACTGCTAATAAGGCAGGGGTAGATACTCGTCAGATTACGTTAAGTAATACAGCCGCTGTTGGGGTTAGCGTTAACAATGCTGGAGATGTGACAGTGGGATTTGAATCGACTAAGTCTTACTCTGCATCAGACATTAACAAAATGCTGTCAGACGCAGGTGTAGATATGACCGTAAGCTTTGACGGAACCAAAACAGGCGCTGCATTACAAGGAACTGCCATTACGTTGGGAGGTAAAACTGCTGGTTCAGGTCTTGGCACGGGCGGGGGGATGAAACTCCAGATCGGTGATACAAGTGATGCATACAACCAGTTAGAACTAAGCATTGCTGACATGCATGTAACTGCGCTTGATTTAGGAACGGTTAACATCAGCAATAGGGACGATGCTGCTGCTGCAATGAGCAAAATCAAAGCAGCTATCAACACAGTGTCCACCAGCCGGGGCAAACTGGGAGCTACCCAGAACCGTCTGGAGCACACCATCAACAACCTGGGTGTTACCACTGAGAACATCACCTCCGCAGAGTCCCGTATCCGCGACGTAGATATGGCTAAGGAAATGATGAACTATACCAAGAACAGCGTTCTGGTTCAGTCTGCACAGGCTATGCTTGCACAGGCCAACCAGCAGCCTCAGTCTGTATTACAGTTATTACAGTAATATCAGGTCCGGCACAGATCAAGAATCCAAATGGAGCGGTCCCGTCAATTGGACCGCTCCATTTTTTGCCATTTTTGGGGGCCAAACCAGCCTCCCCAGTGTATTGTATGTTTCACTGTTTCCTGCTATAATAATGTCATATTTTATCGAAAATTGTAAATCCGGGGGAGAATTTTATGGCAACGACTGTTGTGCTTTCAAACCAAAAAGGCGGTGTTGGAAAAACAACATCCGCATATGTGCTGGCAACAATATTCCAGGAGAAGGGTTACAGGGTACTGGCTGTGGATATGGACCCCCAGGGGAATCTAAGCTTCAGCCTGGATGCCCAGACCAACGGAAACGCCACGATCTATGACGTCATGAAGGGGGAGTTAAAGCCCCAATATGCCATACAGAAGAGCGCCCAGGTGGATCTGATCCCTGCCAACATTCTGCTCAGCGGCATTGAACTGGAATTCACAGGGGCCAGGAGAGAATTCCTTCTGAAGACGGCGCTGGAATCCGTAAAACCATACTATGACTACATATTCATCGACACGCCCCCAGCCCTGGGTATCCTGACTGTGAATGCATTTACAGCGGCGGATCACATCCTGCTCCCCGTTATGTCTGACATTTTCAGCCTCCAGGGTATGATCCAGCTGGAGGAGACCATTCAGCAGGTGAAGTCTTACTTAAATTCCTCGCTGAATGTTCTGGGCGTGTTCCTGACCAAGCACAATCCCAGGACACGGTTCAGCAGGGAAGTGGAGGGTACACTGAAAATGGTGGCCGGAGATCTGGGACTCCCGGTTCTGGACACCCATATCCGCGAGAGCGTGGCTCTGCGGGAGGCCCAGTCTCTGCAGAAATCCGCATTAAAATACGCAGCCAGCTCCAACGCGGTGCAGGATTACCAGAATCTGGCAGAAGAATTGATCAAAAGGGGGCTTGGGGTAAATGTCTAAGACCAGGACAGAAATTGATAAAGAGATGATGTACCGCAAGATCATGCCCACCGCCGGCAGGAAAACCAGTGCGCCGACGGAAGAAATGGGGGAGCAGCCGGCATTTACCGGCGTACCGTCCCTGCCCAACGCGGCCTCCATGGCAAAAGCCATCCTTCGTCCTACAGTGACCATGCCTATCCGGCAGGAGCAGGAGCTGGTTCTGGTAAACCTGATGGAAGAGCTGGTGCTGGCCAAGCTGGACTCCACAGTTGACCGCTTCAACTGCTGTAAATGTGATAAGTGCAAGAAGGACATTGCGGCACTGGCCTTAAACCGCCTGCCGCCCCGCTATCTGGTCATGAAGGAAAAGGATGAGGAGCGCAGGAGACAGAATGAGGAGGCCCACGCCTCAGAGGTGACCAGCGCATTGGTGCAGGCTATTCTGGTGGTGAAGAAACAGCCCCGCCACTGAGAAAAAAGGCAGCCCGGGAATTGATAACCGCGTCAACTCCCGGGCTTGACTGTTCCTCAGAATTTTCTAAAATGTGAATTTCTCCCAGTCTCCCTCTGTCATCTCTAACTCAGTCTCATTCCAATAGGGCTGTCCGTGTTTCACCCCCATCTCAACCTTGCATGGGCCGTCCATGTAGATACCAGAGTAGCCATAATCCGCAGGCTCAGCGTTCAGGATAAAGTCCGCCAGTTCGTCCGCGGCCCGGCTTGCCTGCGGTCCATGGAATCCGCCAATGGCCGGACCAGATGGGCCGGAATAAGCGCTTAAATACAGAACATTTCCATTGGGATCTTTAGCTTCAACACAATATTCATACTGATTTTCCAGATCAGCGGACTGATACAGCGGCTGGCCGAACAGGGTGATCAGGTTCCCGTATATTTTTGCGCAATCATTTCCGAAATCCTGTGAGATAGCTTTAATCGAGCGGATATTCGAACTGCCACCCATATCTACCTGTGCGGCCTCCTCCTTTGTTAATGCGCGGAATTGATATGTATTTCCCATAAGTCTCCTCCTTAAATATTTTTGATATAGTGTTCATAATGGGGTTTATCTTTGTTCTTTTCCCAAAAAGCATTGATACCTGCAGCCATGATGCTCCCCGCCGCGGCAGCCTTGGCATTTGCCTCTTCCATATTTCCCCAATTCTTCCTGAAATATTTGAACGCGTCAAGGCTGATGGGCAGTGTTCTTCGTAATATTCATAGACTCCGTACATATATTCAAGCAAATCATTTGACAGGGTACATATTACTCCTTTTTCATATGCCCCACATGTATGACACATTATGCCTCCTATTCCCTCATCAATAAAATCTCATTATAAATTTCCAAAACACAAGCATACCCCATAACCCGAGAACCTTCCTGAAATACAATCTTTGTCCCAACTCCTAAAGAATGAGGGTAATATTCCGGGGAGATGAATGTGATGGTTCCTTCCAGCGTTTCACCCATTTTCAATTCATCCCGGCCAATATACTGGTGGACACCTGTTGTCAGATAGGTGCCGATCAAATGGGCCGGCCGGTACCCACTCCCCACCCGCGCTCTTCCTGTCAGCGTGATTAAAGCCTTTATATCAGGCGTTGAATCCATTCCGCACAACCCCCTCCAACTGATAGATCCAGTATACCATAGAAAATGATTCATTCAGATGAAAAAATATTAAAAATATTGCAAAACCCCATAAACTTTCCGGCAAAGCGTTCGATAAATACTTTAGAGTTAAAAGACAATTCAGAATCAGGAAAGGAAGTCGGGGGATGGACGTAAAAATATCAAGGAATTATTCCGTATATCAGAACGCGGTGAGCAGTGGAAGACATGCGGAAAAGAGCATTTCCGCCCCGGCATCAGCCGATAAAAAGACACGGGGGGACGCGATCTGTGAAGCGCAACGAGGCTTCCTCATTCGCCTCATCCCTGGAACGGTCCATGGAAGAGGGCGCTTCTGCGGAGAAGATTGCGGCGATTAAGCAGCAGGTGCAGGAGGGAACCTATCAGATACCGGCGGAGATAATCGCAAAACGGCTGATGAGCGGTATATAGAGAGGGGAACACATTGGAAGAATTAATTGGGTTTCTGACAGAGTATGCAGAAATGCTTGAAAAGATGGAGCAGAAACAGGTTGAGAAGCTGGGGCTGCTGCTGACGAAAGAATTGGATAAGATCGAAGAATCAATCATGATGCAGCAGGCCATGGACAAACAGCTCCAGAATATGGAGAATAAGCGCCAGGCATTGTTTGCGGCAGGCGGCCTGGAAGGCAGGACCTTAAAGGAGCTTGCGCAGATGTGCACAGAGGTGGAGGAACAGCAGAAGCTGATGGATCTATACAAACGGCTGGACGGCACAGTGGGCAACATCTGCTATTACAATGAGCAGGCGCAGCGTATTGCCAAGACAGAGCTGGAGAAAATGGGGCTGGATTCAAGGCTGGTGGGTAATCCCACAGGAATCTACGGCAGGAGCGCGGCGGCCAAGGGACAGCGTTTTGAGAAAAAGGTCTGAGTCAGACCAGTATAGGAGCGTGAAAAGGTGAGACCCACATTTATGGGGCTGGAGACAGCCAAACGGGGGCTGATGGTTACCCAGAAGGGGATTGACATCGTCGGCAACAATATCAGTAATTTAAAGACAAAGGGATATACAAGGCAGCGGCTGGACACAGTGTCAGTCAACGTCAACGGCGGAAGCGGCAGATACCAGTACAGCTCCATTCCACTGGCAGGCCAGGGTGTGGATGCCCTGGGAGTAGGCCAGATCCGCAACCCCTACCTGGACAGCAAGTTCAGGGAGCAGTATGCGGACACAGGGTATTATGACCAGAAGGCGGCCATTATGGAGCAGCTGGAGGGGATTATCAGTGACCCTGAGGTGGAGGGGACCGGTATCAAGAATGCGCTGACCGAGCTGTCCAAGGCTCTGGCCACCTTCAGCGAGAATCCTGACCAGGAGACCAACGCCAACATTGTCATGAACGCGTTTAAGGGCGTGACCCAGATACTCAATGAGTATGACTCCAACTTAAAGACGCTGGTATCCCAGACCCAGGACGACCTGGTCCTATCGGTGGAGGATATCAACACCAAGCTGAAGCAGCTGAATGAGCTGAACAAGTCCATTGCCCACGAGGTATTCGTGAATTCCGATTATGACGGTGTGAATTATGGGCCTAACGATCTGCTGGACCAGAGGAACAACATTCTGGATGAGTTGTCCCGCTATGGAAAAGTGGAGGTAAAGGAGCTGGACCAGGGCAGAATTCAGGTGAAGATCAACGGACATCTGGCTGTGGATGCCTCGGGCGGAGATTATAGCTTTGATTCCCTGAAAATAGGCGCGGACAAATTCAGCCTCAGCTGGACCAGCGACGGCAGAAACGCCGATCTGGGCGCTGGCGCTATCAGCGGCTTTGTGGACTGTCTGACCGGCAGTGACAGCCTTCACGCAGGGCTTCCGTATTACCAGAACAAGCTGGATGATTTTGCCCAGACCATGGCAAATGTTTTCAACAACATTATACATGAGGACAACCCCGATAATCCTGGCCCCTATAAGACACTGCTGAAGGGGGACTTTAACGGGGAGATCACGGCGGGAAGCATAACCATCAGCGACCGGTGGGCGCTGGATTCCTCCTATTTCATCAGAAAGAACAATCCCGACGGAGATCTGGACAATGTGGATTACAGGGATATGAAGGCAGCGCTGGAGAAAGATTTTGACTTTGGGGTTGGCTCTGATAAATATACGGGCAGCTTCAGCGCCTTTGTGACCAATTTCACCAATACTCTGGGAAGTGATATGAAGACCAATGACGCACGGCTTAAATCTTCCCTGGCCATCTCGGAGAGCGCGGATTCGGAACGTATGGCAACATCCGGGGTGTCCCTCAATGAGGAGGGAATCAACATGATGACGTACAACAAGGCATTTTCGGCGCTGGGCAGGTTGATGACCACCATGGATGAGCAGCTGGATGTGATTATCAACCAGATGGGACTGGTAGGACGTTAAGGAGAGACATATGAGAATAACAGAAAACATGATGACCAACATGTACAATAGAAACCTTCAGAGAAATGTGTCCGAGCTGGCCAGTTCCAATCTGAAGCTGGCCTCCAAACGCCAGTACAACCATGTATCCGAGGACCCGGCGGCATCCTCCAAAGCCTTTGCCATCCGTGATCAGATCGCCAGAAGCGAGGAGCACATCCAGACTGTGAAAAATGCCACAGGGGAGCTGGATACCACAGACGCCAACATACAGACCATCAACTCCATTCTGGAGTCCGTGTATGAGACGGCCACCAGGGCGGGCGGGGCCACCAGCCAGGACAATCTGGATGCCATAGCCAAGGAGCTGAACGGGCTGAAGGAGGAGATCCTGCAGACCATGAATGCCAGATACGGCGACAAGTTCCTGTTCTCCGGCTCTGCGGGCGGGGAGGCCCCCTTTACAGTGGACAGCGACGGCAAACTGCTGTTCAACGGCAAGGCAGTGGATGATTACGATCCCGATGATCCAACCACACATTTTACAGAGAACAAGCCGGTGTATCTGGATATTGGTTTCGGCACTTTTGCAACCGGTACCAACACCGCCAACACAGGCATCAAAATCTCCACATCCGGCGTGGATGTGCTGGGGTACGGCAAGGATGCCAACGGCCGTTCCAACAACCTGTACAGCCTGATCAGCAAGATGGAAGACCAGCTGAAATCAGGCGACAAGTCCGGAGCCATGGATACCCTGGACCATCTGAAGGATAAACAGAGCAACATTTCCATCGCTACCTCAGAGCTGGGCACAAGGCAGAAGCTGTTGGAGCGCACCCAGAGCCGGCTGGAGGCAGGGCTGGTGAACCTGCAGGAGAGCCAGAAGAACCTGGAGGCAGTGAATATTGAGACGGAAGCGATCAACAACAAGTCCGCGGAGACAGCCTGGATGGTGACTCTGCAGCTGGGTTCCTCCATTATACCGCCGTCAATTTTTGATTTCATGAAATAATATCGCAGGGAGAGGTGTGATTACATGAACTTATTGAAAATTACTTCAACGCCCATCAGGCTGTCAATGACATCACAGAGAGCCAGGCTGGACAGCCAGATCCCCAACCCGGATGCTGGAATCATACAGAATCCCGGACGCCTCAATATGCGTTCCGAGAACATTAAAGTGAATATTGATACAACCCGTTCATGGGACAGCATGGGATTTAAAACTGCCAGAGGGATGTCCGCGGACTCCGCCCAGGCAGGACTTAAGGCGGCGGAGGAGGCTACAGCCCAGTATTCCAGAGTGGGCAATCAGATGATGCAGATTCAGGATGGTGTGAGTGTGGCTGACATTATGAAGAACCAGATGCTGGCCCAGACCAACTTTACCACTGGAATCGGATATATCCCTTCGGTGGCGCCGGACATATCCTGGACGCCCGCGGACTTATCCATTGACTTCACACCGGCCCAGGTGGAATTCCACCCACAGACCCAGACTTCGCCCGCTGTCTACGTGCCGGGGGAGTTGAGTGTAAATGTGGAGCAGTATCCGAAAGTGGAGATTGAGTACATGGGTGAGCCTATGTACGTACCGCCCAGCGCCAGTCCCTTTTACGAAGAATAACACATTGACAGAGACGGAGGGAAGGACTTGAAGATTGAGACAAGGGATTTTGGAATCCTGGACATAGAAGAGAAGAACATTATCACATTTAAGCAGCCCATTTTCGGATTCGAGGAATTCACCCAGTTTGTGCTGGTCAATGATTCCAACATGGGCAATGGTATCTGCTGGCTTCAGTCCATTGAGCAGAAACAGGTCTGTTTTATTATGCTGAACCCTCTGGAGGTAAAACGGGATTATGCACCGGTCATCATGCAGGATGTTCTTATCCTGCTGCAGGCATTTCCGGAGGATGATCTGGACTGCTGGGTCTTTATGGTCATAGGGGAAACCTTCCGCAAATCAACTGTTAACTTAAAGAGCCCCATCATCATCAACCACAAGACAAATCTGGCAGTTCAGGTGATACTGGAACAGAACTATCCCATACGTCAGCCCATATTTGACGAGGGGGAGGGGGACTCCGTATGCTGATATTATCCAGAAAAAAGGGTGAGTCGATTAAAATCGGCGATGATATTGAGATATTTGTGACCGATATCAAGGGGGATAAGGTGCGTCTTGGAATCTCCGCTCCAGAGCATATGAAAATCAGCCGGACGGAACTCTATCTGACGGTGGAGAACAACAAGGAAGCTTCGGATAAGGTGGATCTGTTAAAGGTATTCCAGCTGTCCAGGAATCTGCGGCCGCTGGCTGAGGGGAATGAGGAAAAGCAGGAGGAACACAATGACAAGCCTTGAACAGATGCGGGGAATGCTCCATGAGAAGCATAGGCTGTTTCTCCAGTATGAGGAGGAGACCGCTGAGATGGCCTCTGAGGAGTGCCTGGAACCGGAACAGTTTGAGGCAGCCGTTGCAGCAAGGCAGGCGCTGATCGACCAGATCGACCGGATTGACAGGCGGCTGGAGGCGGTCAGGGAAGAATCGGAGGCAGGTGCATTTCTGTATGAGATCACCAAAAACCGCTGTGATTACGGGAAATTGACTGAGTCGGAGCAGAGAGTATTTGCGGATGGTCAGGAGTTGTACGCAGTGATAACCAGGATTCGGGAACTGGAAGCCAGAGCCGTGGAAAAAATGGAAACAATCCGACAGGAGCTTCAAAATAATATCCGAAAGAACAATACAGGCACTAAATTTACAGGATATTTGAAACAAATGGATCAGAGTAACACAGGTATGCTTTATAATAAGAAAAGATAGGGGGACGCGCAGATGTCATCATCATCATCGATCAATGCGGTCAGCAGCAGCGGTAAAAATTATATGTCGGGTCTTGCATCCGGCATGGATACGGACAGTCTCGTCCAGAGCATGCTGTCGGGCACCCAAGCCAAAATTGATAAACAGAGTGGGCTGAAGCAGCAGCTGGAGTGGAAGCAGGATATATATCGCAGCTTGATAACAAAAATAAATACATTTGGAGATAAATATTTCTCTTTTTATGGAAATAGTAATACGAACCTGACAAGTAATAGTTTGTATACAACCATGACTGGTCTGAGCAGTTCACCTAATGTGAAGATTGCATCTGTAGCGGGAAACGCAGTCAGTAGTATGAAGATTGATGAGATTAAACAGTTGGCGACAGCCTGTTCTATGAAGTCCGGCGGGACAGTTACTGGAAGGCCTGTGGGTGGAGTATCAGATTTGGCATCATTTACACCAGGAGAAGAGTATTCGTTCTCCATGACAGTGGATGGGATGAATAAGACGATTTCCTTTACTGCGGATGCTGATCCGGATGTGACGCTCGACCATATTAACCAGGGTCTGTACCGGAATTTCGGAACAACGGTGGGTCTGTCTAAATCTACGGTGGATGGTACCATGAGCCTGGTCAAGCTGAACGCAAATGGAAAGCCCACATCAAGCGAAGTGGAATCGTCAAGACGGGTGATCATCCAGTCTTCTGGCAATATGGAAACGGTGAAGAAGCTGGGGTTTGGAACGGGATTCTCCAACAAGCTGGATTACGGTACGACTTTAAAGAATATGAACTTTTCAACACCGTTACAAGGTGACAATTTTGAGTTTGAGATTAACGGTGTGACGATAAAAGGACTGAACAGGGATTCCACACTGAGTGATGTACTGGGCACCATCAATAGCAGTGGCGCGGGGGTCAAGGTCTCCTATTCTTCCACTACTGATACATTTATTATGGAGTCAGAAAACACCGGTGAGATTTCCAACATTACTATGTCCCAGACAAAGGGAAATCTTCTGACGATGATGTTTGGGGCAAATGCGGGAGCGATGCAAACTGCGTTGTTTACAAAGGATATCAAGACCGCGGATGCCAGAAAACTGATTGATGTGCGGGAGAATTTGAACAGTGGGAAGGATCAGGATTTTGTATTCCAGATGGATGGGAAGGATGTCACAGTCACCCTGAAGGGGAAAACAGGAGGCAAGGGATATGAGACGATGCAGAGTGTTGTGGATGAGCTTAATTCTCTGCTGGAGAAAAAACTAGGTACAGGCGCAGTCCGGCTATACATTGAGGATGCTGCTGCTGGCTCCTCAGATCCTGACAAGCTGGTACTGCAATCTAAGGAGCATAAAGTCGAATTCACAGCGGATAATTTGACTGATGGGATTGGCGGTGTACTGGGATTCAGTACAGGAGACAACCTGATGATGAGCAGTTCAGCACTGGCAGATACCGACTTGCACGGGAAAATCAAGATTGGAAGTAGTGTTTTTGACCTGGACGGGACCAATGCCGGATATGCCTCCACTGTAGGTGGATTGGTTGATTTCTTGAAGGATGAACTGGGAAGTGCCAATGTTACCTTTGATAAGGGGAGGATTACTATCAGCGGTAAATCTTCCATGGAAATCACCAGTTCGGATTATGGAACTAATGAGAATCCTCTAAAGGTTCTGTTCTCATGCAATGAAATTAAAATCTCACCACAGATGTCCGGTAATCTGCCGGAAATGAAGAATCCGCCAGGTACGGGTACCAATATTCTTAATGGAAAGATAACAGTTGATTATGAAAATGGAAGCGGCGGCATCAGCTCAGTTGAAATTGATTTAAGCACCCTGTCTTCCTATGATGACCTGGCAAATCAAATCAAAAATGCCATAGGGGTGGATGTGAAATATGACAGTTACTCCAATCAGCTGATTATGCCAGCGGTAGTGGGTAAGAAATTTTCTATCAGCCCATCCGCTGTAACGGATACAGACGCACAGAATTTCTTGAAAACTGCGTTTGGAGAGGGGAACGTCACATTCTATGCTGGTAATAATCCTGGTCATCCCAATACCACTGCCGGCAAGAATGCAATCCTTACTGTAAACGGCACCCAGATCGAACGAAACTCCAATGTCTTCGAATTGGATGGAATTACCATGGAATTAGTAGCGGAAACGAAGGTGGGGGACCCGGCAATTAACTTGACTACAACCAGGGATACTGATAAAATAGTAGACAGCTTGAAAAGTTTTGTAGACGATTACAATACCCTGATTGACGAACTGAACGACTATCTTGAGGAGGAGACCGATTACAAAAAATATGCGCCTCTGACCAGCGAACAGAAGAAAGAAATGAGCGACAGAGAGATAGAGTTATGGGAGGAAAAGTCCAAGAAAGGCCTTCTTCACAATGATTCCAATGTCTCTGGCCTGTTGAGTGAGATGCGGATGATTCTCTATGGCAGTGTTGATGAGGCAGGATTGGCGCTTTATGATATCGGAATAGAGGCTTCCAGCAACTGGCGGGACAACGGCAAGTTGAAGGTTGATGAGAAAGCGCTGAGTGCCATTGTAGCGACTAATGCGGACAGCATACGTAAACTGTTTACAGACAAGGAACAGGGAATCGCTGTGAGGCTGCAGAATGCCGTCAAGGATACGGCTAATGTAAGCAGCGGAAGCCCGGGCAGTATGGTAAGGTATGCAGGCACAAAGGATGTTCTTGTCACCAACAATACGTTGTATGAGGAAATGAAGCATATTAAAGAGACTCTGTCAAACTTGAATAACAAGTATACCCAGGAAAAGGCGCGATACTGGAAACAGTTTACCGCTATGGAAAAGGCGATTTCCAGTATGAACAGCCAGAGCTCCTGGCTGACTCAGCAGTTCTCATGATGATGAAGGAGTAATTAGGATGCAGAACCCATATGCAAAATATAAAGAGCAGTCTGTGATGACCATGACTCAGGGAGATATGGTTAAGCTGTTGTTCGATGAGACGATAAACCGCCTGAATAAAGGGCTGGTCAGCCTGGAACAGAAGGACTACGAAGGAAGCAATACCCATTTTAAGAAGGCCCAGGCCATTATCACCCACCTGTCCTCCACGCTGGATCACCAGTATGAGGTATCCCAGGGACTGGCTTCCCTCTATGAATATTTCAACTATCAGATTCTCCAGGCTAATATAAAGAAAACCCCGGAACCGGTCGCTGAGATTCTGCCCATGATAGCAGAGCTGAAGGAGGCCTTCTACCAGGCGGACAAGCAGGTCCGCATGGGCCATACGGGATGAGATAAGATGAGATAAGGAGTGTACATATGCCATTATTTGAGGATGCAGCCTTTCGGGCGCTGCAGAACGGGATGGATGCCGTGTGGCTGAAGCAGCAGGTTGCCACCCACAATATAGCCAATGTGGAGACGCCGAATTACAAGGCGAAAAAGGTGGATTTTAAGCAGGTGTTAAAAGCAGCGGAGAAGGGCACGGTATCTGAGTATCAGGCTGTTGTCCGCACCGATGAGGACACCATGGCCCGCCCGGACGGGAACAACGTCCAGGTGGAGAGCGAGGAGCTGAACCTGTGGAAGGCCTATACCGAGTATGCGGCTATGACCACCAGAATGTCGGGCAAGCTCTCCACACTCAGATATGTGATCAACAATACCGGCAAGTAATGCCAGGATAAAGGAGCGGAATATGGGGTACTTGGATTCACTTAACATAACAGGGTCGGCGCTGACCGCGGAGCGGTTCCGCACGGATATCATCCTGCAGAACCTGGCGAACCAGAATACCACAAGGACGGCAGAGGGAGGCCCCTACCGCAGAAAACAGGTGGTGCTGCGCGAGAACCAGCTGGACTTTAAGAAGGAGCTGGGCAAAGCCATGACCAAGGCCGATCAGGGCGGGGTCTATGTGGAGGAGGTCGTGGAGAACGAGAATCCATTTGTCCCGGTCTATGATCCGGATCATCCGGACGCCGATGAGGACGGGTATGTGATGATGCCCAACGTCAGCAGCGCTGAGGAGATGGTGGATCTGATGGCCGCCACCCGCGCCTATGAGGCGAATATAACGGCGCTGAATGTGGCCAAGAGTATGGCGTTAAAGGCGCTGGAGATTGGTAAATAGTATGAAGAAACGAAGAGAAGAAGGAGGAGGCCAGGAGTGGTTAAATACCTACGCGGATATGATAACCCTTGTCCTGACCTTCTTCGTCCTGTTATACAGCATTTCCAATGTAAATATCACTAAGCTGGAAGCGCTGGCTTCCGCCATGCAGCGCAAGCTGGGGATAGAAGTGACCACTGACCTGGAGGACGAGCCTGAGAATTTAAAGTATCCCACCCTTGAAGAGGGCGGCGATTCCATGGGCCAGGGCGCAGAGGCAGATTCCGGCACCAATTCCGGTTCTATCTCCGCCTCCCGCACCATGACGGCCATGGCCAAGGAGGTCCAGGCTTATTTCGATACGGACAATGTGGATGCCATGGTCAGCAGCACTAAGAATGCGGTATATATCCGGTTTAAAAACGACCTGCTCTTTGGCCCGGACCGGGCGGAGCTGCAGGAGGACAGCAAGTCCATGCTGGACGCGCTGGGCGTGATGATCAAGGACCGGCAGGATGAGATCAAGGTTATCTATATCAACGGCCACACGGCCAAGGCGGCCAATTCTCCGGTCAACGACCGGCTGCTGTCCTCACAGCGTGCGGACAACGTGGCCATATACCTGGAGGAGAAGGTGGGGCTTGATCCGAAGAATTTAATCTGCTGCGGCTACGGCAAGTATTATCCGATTGCGGATAATGACACAAAGGAAGGCCGGGAACAGAACCGCCGGGTGGACATCATTATTCTGGGCAATGATTATAAGCTCTCTGAGAGCAGCCTGGAAGAGCTTGAAATGATGGGCCCTTTATTTCCCACTGATATACCGGCGGACGGGGGACAGGAAGGAACAGCGCAGTGATAAAGACATACGATTTTAAATCACCTAAAAAGTTTACAAAAGAACGCATGAGCACAGTGGAGAACCTGTACGACAGTTTCGCCCGTGCCCTTGCGCCATATATGACAGGGCTGCTGCAGTCTTACTGTGAGATAGGAGTCACAAAGATTGTGGAGAAGCGGTATCAGGAGTTCAACAGCTCGGTGGCGGACAGATCCCTGTTCGGCATGATGACCCTGAGCCCTGCCAATAAGGAATTCAATGAGGCTCCCCTGGTGATGGAAGTGGATACCAGGCTGGCCTTTTTCATGATTGAGCGGCTGCTGGGCGGAGCTGGGACACGATATGAGATCAGCCGTGACTTTACGGATATTGAAAAGGCAATACTGCAGTATATACTGGGAAAGATTACGGAGTTTATCGGTGACGCATGGAAGGAATATCTGGCGGCCGATGCCCGTCTGACCGGTCTGCAGACCAACCCCCATCTGCTGCAGATGAGCGCGCCGGAGGACGTTGTGATCCAAGTGGAGCTGGAGGTAGTGATCGACAGCCTGACAGCGAAGCTGAACCTGGTGATGCCCGCCATGAATGTGGAGGAGCTGACTTCTAAATTCAGCTACGCATTTGCGGCCAGCCAGAAGAAGCAGAGCGAGGACAAGCAGCAGGCGAAGCGGAATTACATAGAACAGCATCTGCTGGATTCTGAGGTGGAGATCCGGGCGATTCTGCATGAATTCTCCCTGGACGCCCAGGACATCCTGCATCTTCAGCCAGGGGATGTGGTGCCCCTCAACAAGAAGCTGGGCAGCAATATTGAGGTTTATGTGGAAGATGTGGCCTGTTTTGAGGCAAAGCTGGGACATACCAAGCTGCGCAAGGCCATTGAGATTGACAAGGTATTATAGCCAGGGAGGAATAGGATGTTGAATTTGGATCAGGAAGCAATGACAGAGCTTCTGGAGATGGAGGCTGTCCCTGTCTGCAATACGCTGGCCTCCCTTCTTGGCAGGCGCACGAAGATTGCGGTGACAGAGGTCTGTGAGGCAGATCTTAAGACCCTGGGAGAGCAGCTGCCCCACTTTAATGTGGTAATTGAGGGGGAGCGCACGGCCAGGGAGTTAAAGGCCCCGCAGCTTTACATATTTGAGCGGGACGATATGGTGCGGCTGACCAATTTTATCATGGGAATTCCGGTGGATACGCCCAGCCAGCTGGATGAGATTGCGCTGAGCACGCTGAAGGAAGTGGCCTCCCAGTGTATGAGTGCAGCTATGGAGGAGATCGGTGATTTTCTGGGCCGCGATCCGGGGCTTACACTGGCCGGTGTGACGGCCTATGACGGACCTGGCCCGGTTCTGGATATTCTCCACAAGCTGGGATGGAATGACAATAACTTTATTCTGATCCGTTTAAAGATGGAGATAGACGGCGTATTTACTTCGGAGGCGCTGGTGGCGGCCTCGGACCAGCTGCAGGATATCTTCGGAATCCCTGCCATTGAGGAAGAATGGGAGCAGCCGCCGGTGGAGGCTGCGCAGCTGCAGCCCCAGGGAAAGGCAGTGCCTGTGCAGTCGGTGACATTTCCCGAATTCCAGTATAAGCCCATTGAACAGCAGACGGATCATATCAGTGAGGACAGGAAACGTCTCAGGGATATAACCCTGGACGTGTCCGTGCGCATAGGTAGCACGGTGTGCAGCATCAAGGATATTCTGGCACTGGAGGAAGGGCAGGTGCTGACGCTGGATAAACAGGCAGGCTCTCCTGCGGATGTGATGGCCAATGGAAAACTCATCGGAAAAGGTGATATTCTGGTGACTGACGACCGGTTTGCGGCGAGAATTGTGGAGATCGTGGGCAAGAAGGAGTAGTATGGTATTTATTAAAATGTTGTTTTATCTGGTGGTGCTGGTTCTGATTCTGTTCCTGGCGTACTGGACCACCAGGATGCTGGGGACAGGACTGGGCAGACGGCAGCAGTCCGGAGATATGAAGATACTGGAGCGCCTTGCCGTAGGCCGGGACAGCTATCTTCTCATCGTTGAAATACAGGAACGGATTCTGGTTGTGGGTGTGTCGCCGGCCGGTATTGTGAAGCTGGAGGAACTGGAGACTTATGTGAGAAAGAATCCGGCGGAAGCTCCGCCGGATTTTTCGTCTGTACTGGCGGACCAGCTGAAATCCTATATCCGAAGGGACGGAAAACAGAAGAAAAACGGGAGAGACATATGATGAAGGGGAAGGGAAGAATTATGCCATGGCTTCTGGCTCTGGCGGCATTTATCAAAGTGTCGGCAATGTGCGGGAGTGTTGCCTACGCTACGGACGTGTCCGTGACGCTTCAGGGCACTTCCGGCAGCGGGAAGCCCATGGATATGCTTGATATTATGTTCCTGTTTTTGTTCCTGGCCATAGTTCCGTCATTGCTGGTGATGATGACCAGTTTTACGAGGATTGTCATTGTGCTGTCATTTTTGAGAAATGCGCTGGGAACCCAGCAGTCCCCGCCCAACCAGGTGCTGGTGGGTATGGCGCTGTTCCTGACGCTGTTTATCATGACGCCGGTTCTGACCAAGGTAAATACCCAGGCCTATGAGCCGTATAAGGCGGGGGTCATCACCAGGGAGGAGGCATTTTCCAGAGCCCAGGACCCTCTTAAGGAGTTTATGCTGAAGCAGACCGAGAAGAAAAGCCTGGATCTGTTTATGTCCATATCCAAGGCCCCGGTTCCGGATGTGTCGGAGGGGCCGGAGGGATACATGGAACTGGGGCTTACGGTGATTACGCCGTCCTTTATACTCAGTGAGCTGAACAAGGCGTTTACCATAGGGTTCCTGATATTCATCCCGTTCCTGATAATCGACCTGGTGGTGTCCAGCACCCTGATGTCCATGGGTATGGTGATGCTGCCGCCCACGATGATTGCGCTGCCTTTTAAGATTATGATGTTTGTGCTGGTGGACGGGTGGACGCTGGTGGTCAAGACGCTTGTAATGGGATTTCGATAGAGGAGGGATAGGATATGACCGCAGATCAGGTGATGGAGATCATGAAGGAAGCCATGCTTGTTGCATTTGAGATCGCAGGCCCCATGCTGATAATCAGCATTGTTGTGGGCCTGATTATCGCCATATTCCAGGCAGCCACCCAGATCCATGAGCAGACGCTGACCTTTGTTCCAAAGCTTCTGGTGATCGCCCTGGTGCTGCTGGCCCTGGGCTCCTGGATGTTTAAGGTGATGAATGAATTTGTGATCGAGCTGTTTGCAATCATGGCATCCCTTTAAGGCGGGGAATGGCAGATGGATAGTGGTGTTTTAGCATATTTCGACGTGTTTTTGCTGGTGTTTGCCAGAATGGGCGGCATGATCTTCATTCACCCTGTATTTGCCAGGAGGGGCATCCCGTCCATGGTGAAGGTGGGTCTGGTGCTGACGCTGAGCCTTCTGATTGCGCCGGCCGCCGCGGCAGGGCAGCCGGCGATCCAGTCCCTCGGCACCTTCGGGATGGTGGAAGCCATGCTGCGTGAGGTGATGATGGGACTGGTGATCGGCAGCCTGTTCCAGATGTTCTTTTACATGATCTATGTGGCGGGTGATCTGCTGGATACGGTGTTCGGCCTGGCCATGGGAAAGGTAATGGACCCGGCGGGCGGCGTCCAGAGCGCCATTTTAGGGCAGTTTGTCAATGTGTTTTTCTATCTGTATTTTTTCGCCGCGGGCTGTCATCTGCTGACAGTGAAACTGTTTGCATACACCTACGAGGTGGTGCCGGTGGGCGCGGCAACCCTCATAACCAGGAATATGGCCTGGTATATAGTGGGGATGTTCGGCAGTATCTTTACCATGGTGGTGAAGCTGGCCCTGCCCTTTGTGGCGGCGGAGTTTGTGCTGGAGGTGAGCATGGGAGTGCTCATGAAGCTGATTCCCCAGATTCATGTGTTTGTCATCAATATCCAGTCCAAGATCATACTGGGGATGATCCTGATGCTGCTGTTCGCGCGGCCTATAGGAGCATTTCTGGATGGATATATCGCAATGATGATGGGCGAGGTGCAGAATGTGATGATGATGTTTGCCCATTAAGATTTATATGGTTTTGCCAGTACGCAGAGGGGAGTGATGAACGTGGCGGCAGACGAAAAGACTGAGAAAGCCACCCCGAAACGGCGGCAGGACGAGCGGAAGAAAGGTAATGTATTCCAAAGCAACGACATGGCCGCGGTCTGTTCCCTTCTGGTGCTGTTCAATTCGCTGAACGTGCTGGCTCCAATGATTTACCGGAAGCTGAGGCTGGCCATCCAGCTGTTTTTTTCTTATGCCGCCGACACGGCTCCCCTGAAGGCGGAGGATATGTTCGACAAATTATCAAAGGCGGTCCTCCTGTTTGCCCAGGCGGCGCTGCCTTTGCTTTTTATCAGCATGTTCTCCGCCATTGCCATCACATTTTTACAGACCAGGCTTGCATTTTCAATGGATGTGCTGAAGTTCAAGGGGGAGAGGATCAGCCCGTTAAAAGGGTTTAAGCGGATGTTCTCCGTCCGGTCTGTGGTGGAGCTGATCAAAGCGGTGATTAAGATCACGGTGCTGGGCTGGGTGATCTACACCTATATAGAAGGCCGGGTTCACGGTTTCGTCCGGCTGATGGACGGGTCGGTGGAGGCCGCCATCTCGTACATTGGGGAAACAGTGGTCTCCCTGGTGAACACTGTGGGTATGGCATTTGTCTTTCTGGGGGCATTTGACTTTATCTATCAGTGGTGGGAGTATGAGAAGAATCTGCGCATGAGCAAGCAGGAGATCAAGGACGAGTACAAGCAGACCGAGGGAGATCCGCAGATCAAGGGGCGAATCCGGGAGAAGCAGCGGCAGATGGCGTCCATGCGCATGATGCAGAACGTGCCCAAAGCGGACGTGATTATCCGAAATCCCACACACTTTGCCGTGGCTCTTGGCTATGACTCGGAGGCCAACCGGGCGCCGGTGGTGCTGGCTAAGGGGGCGGACCACCTGGCCCTTAAGATTGTGGAGGTGGGCGAGGCCAATGGGGTCTACATCCTGGAGGACAGGCCTCTTGCCAGGGGCCTATATGCCGCTGTGGAGGTGGACATGGAGATCCCGGAGGAGTTTTACCAGACCGTGGCAAAGGTTCTCGCCTTTGTCTACAAGCTGAAGAAAAAAGACGTCTGACGCCCTGGGGCGTGTTTGGCGGAAAGGGGAATACTGTGGATTCAACCATGATTTTATTTGACGGAGTGTCGAAAATGTATGGCACGGGCCAGATGGCCCTGGACAATGTGAGCCTGGAGATCGACCGGGGGGAGTTCGTGTTCCTGGTGGGCAACAGCGGGGCCGGTAAAACTACGCTGCTGGACCTGATCTTAAAAGAGATCGAGCCTGATGCAGGGAGAATTGTGGTGAACGGCATTGACCTGGGGCAGCTGAAGGAGCGCCAGGTCTGCCGTTACCGCCGGTATATCGGCATGGTATTCCAGGATTTCTGCCTGTTCCCTGATTTTACGGTATATGAAAATGTGGCCTTTGCCCAGCGTGTAGTGGAGGCGGAACCACGTCAGATGAAAAGCCGCGTCATGGAGGTGCTGAGGGAGGTGGGACTGGAGCAGAAGGCTAAATGCCGCCCCGGCCAGCTCTCCGGCGGGGAGAAGCAGCGGACCGCCCTGGCCAGGGCCATTGTGAACCGGCCGGAACTGCTGCTGGCAGATGAACCCACCGGGAATCTGGACCAGAAGAACGCGGAGGAGATCATGCGGCTGCTGGAGAAGATCAACCGCAGGGGCACCACTGTGCTGATGGTGTCCCACAACCAGGAGCTGGTGAAATACATGCACAAGCGCCAGATTGCGCTGCGGTATGGAAAGGTGATCAAGGATCACAGCAAAGGGGGGCTGATGTATGGGTTTTAGGACGTGGCTGTACCTTTGCAGGCTTGGCTTCAAGAACCTGTGGTATAACAAGGTGTACACGGCGGCCTCTGTGCTGACCATGTCAGCCTGCATTTTTCTGTTTGGAATCTTCTACATTGGGGCGTTGAATGTGGACAGCGTGGTCAGAGAGACCGAGGCACAGATCTATGTGGCCGTATTCTTTGACGGGTCCGTGGAACCGGAGCGGGTGGAGGAGATTGGGGATCTGATCCGCCAAAGAACAGAGGTGGTGCGGACGGAATATATTTCCGCGGATGCGGCCTGGGCGGGATTCAGGGACGATTATTTCGGGGACGGGGAGATTCTGGACGGAATATTCGAGGGGGACAATCCCCTGGCAGCTTCCAACCACTACCAGGTATATGTCAGCAGGATTGAACAGCAGCAGGGGTTCGTGGATTATGTCAGCGGTCTGGACGGCGTGCGCAAGGTGACCCACTCCGCAGACACGGCCCACGCGCTGCTGCGGGTTAAATCCGTGGCTTCCCGGCTGGCTCAGGCCAGCGTGGGCGTGCTTCTGCTGATCTCCATCTTGCTGATCCACAACACACTCTCCGTGGGCATACAGGCCCAGAAGGGGAAAATGCGGGTGATGCGGCTCATGGGGGCCAGGGAAGAGTTTGTGCGGGTTCCCTTTCTGGTGGAAGGGCTGGTGATGGGCATGGCGGGAATGTGCATTCCGCTGGCTCTGCTGTTCGCCGGTTACCGGTGGGGGATGGATCTGGCAGCCTCCGCTCTCCAG
>URUZ01000011.1 GCA_900551225.1 uncultured Clostridium sp. | reverse complement strand
AATATGGACAAGAATATTAGTTTTCTGTTTATACAGGGGAGTTTCAGGGGCCGGCACAATTCCTTGACATCCCTATCAGAGATGGAGTATAATCGCAGGAAAGACGTATCAATATGCGACTGGTTTTAGTCTAATTCACAGGGGTAAAGGAAAGGAAGGACAGTACAATGGTTAATGAAGTAATGGAATTGATTACCAGCTACGACAAAGAAGTTGGCGAAGCCATTCAGGCGGAGTGTGCGCGCCAGAGAAGAAACCTGGAGCTCATTGCCTCCGAGAATATCGTATCTGAGCCGGTTATGATGGCGATGGGTACGGTTCTGACCAACAAATATGCGGAGGGCTATTCCGGCAAACGCTACTACGGCGGCTGCGAGTGTGTGGACGTGGTGGAGACCATTGCCATTGAGCGGGCCAAGGAACTGTTCGGCTGTGATTATGCCAATGTCCAGCCCCACTCAGGCGCGCAGGCCAATATGGCGGTATTCGTGGCTATGCTGAAGCCGGGCGATACAGTGATGGGCATGAATTTAAACCACGGCGGCCATCTGACACACGGAAGCCCTGTGAACTTTTCCGGACTGTACTTCAATATCGTGCCCTACGGCGTGGATGATGAGGGATTTATCGACTATGATGAGCTGGAGCGCATCGCTCTGGAAGCCAAGCCCAAGCTGATTGTGGCAGGAGCCAGCGCCTATGCCAGAACCATTGACTTTAAACGCTTCCGCGAGGTTGCGGATAAGGTGGGCGCTTACCTGATGGTTGACATGGCCCACATTGCCGGGCTGGTTGCAGCAGGCGACCATCCAAGCCCCATCCCCTACGCGGACGTGGTTACCACCACCACCCACAAGACCCTGCGCGGCCCCAGAGGCGGTATGATCCTGGCTAATAAGGAAGCTGCCGAGAAGTTCAACTTCAACAAGGCCATTTTCCCGGGAACCCAGGGCGGCCCCTTAGAGCATGTGATCGCAGGCAAGGCAGTGTGCTTCGGAGAGGCCTTAAAGCCTGAATTCAAGGAATATCAGCACCAGGTTGTAAAGAACGCGGCCGCACTGGCAGAGGCTCTGAAGGCCCAGGGCTTTAAGATTCTCACCGGCGGTACCGACAACCATCTGATGTTAGTGGACCTGCGGGGCATGGAAGTGTCCGGCAAGGAGCTTCAGAACCGCTGTGACGAGGTGTATCTGACCCTGAACAAGAACACTGTTCCCAATGATCCCAGAAGCCCCTTCGTGACCTCCGGCGTCCGCATCGGAACACCGGCCATTACCACAAGAGGCTTAAAGGAAGAGGATATGCCCAAGATTGCGGAGTGCATCTGGCTGGCAGCCACGGACTTTGAGAACAAGGCAGATTATATCAGGGCTGAGGTGACAAAGCTCTGCGAGAAATATCCGCTGTATCAGTAAATTGAATGAAAATGCCGGACATTGTGCTGTATGTCCGGCATTTTTTATATCAGAATCCCATCATGTTTGGTTCTCCACGAAATGGCCGTGGGTGATAAAACCGCTGGACGGATATTCCGGGTCAGTGGTTTTTAAGTTACTAAAGTGAATGGGCAGGCCCGCTGAAAACAGGAAAAACCGTCCGCGCTGGATTTGAAAATGCACATGGGGCTCGCTGGTATTGCCGCTGTTGCCGCACCGGGCAATGGTCTGCCCCTTTGTGATCCGGTCCCCGGACCTGACGGTAATACTGTCTTTTAACAGGTGGGCGGTCAGGCTGTATTCATGTCTGCTGTGCCGGATTAGAATGAAATTCCCCTGTATCCGTGGCGCAGCGCAGGCCGCCTGCCCGGCCTCCCCTATGGGAGTGTCCGGGTAGGAGTCCCTGGCGGTGACAACGGTTCCATCGGCCGTGGCAAGGATATCCTGGCTATAGCAATAGTAATTGTTAAGTCCGGCTCTGTCCCCGGAAAATGACTGTTCCCCCTCATCAAGCATAAGGAAGTCATATGCGTATCTCTGAGAGCAGGCAGCCCAGGAATGGGAGGTGTCCTTTGTAACACCGCCGTTTGCAGCATACCATCTGCCCTTAAAGGGCAGAGCGTAGCGGCACTCCGGCTTGCAGCTGTCTTTATCCGGCAGCTTGAATCCATAGCGGAGATGGGTGAGGGGGATGCCCGCCAGCTGCCCCAGACATTGCATCAGAAAGAACAGGCTGCCTGCAATCTTTTTCATTCTATCCCTCCGCCAACTTGACATCAATCCCCTTCTCCTCCAGCGCTTCCCGCATCTTCGTGCTTAACCCTCTGTCCGTGATCAGGGTGTCGATCTCCGAGGGATTGGCAAAGGTCACAAAGGAGTTCTGCCCGATCTTCCCGCTTCCGCAGAGCAGGATCACCTTGTCCGCCACATTTAACATGGTCTTCTTGATTTCAGCCTGGTTGATATCCGGGGTCATGGCGCCCCGGGACAGAGACAGGCTGTTGGTTCCCATGAAGGCCTTGTCCACCACCAGCCGCCCGAAGGGCTCAGAGCCGAAGCTGCCCACCGTGCAGTTGTAGTGCTTGCGGATGATGCCGCCGATGAAATACAGGGTGATCTCTTCCTGCTGGTCCAGCAGCAGGGCGATCTTCAGATCATTGGTGACCACCCGCAGGTTCCGCCTGCCGCCCAGCAGCTTGGCAAACTCCATACAGGTGCTGCCCGTGTCAATGATAATGGTGTCCCCGTCTGAGACCATTTCCGCCGCCACGGAGGCGATGGCCCGTTTCAGATCCAGGTTCTCATCCCGCTTGCTGGGCTCCAGCTCGTAGGAGGAGTTGGACATGCGGATGGCGCCGCCGTGGGTCCTGCGCAGCAGGTTCTCATTCTCCAGGTCCCGCAGATCCCCGCGGGCTGTAACAGGGGAGATGCCGAAAAGCTCGCACAGCTGGGCCACAGTCACCTTCTCCGTATCCTTTAAAAGCTCCAGTATCTTATCCTTCCGCTC
Organism: uncultured Clostridium sp.; assembly: GCA_900551225.1. Classification (GTDB taxonomy): domain Bacteria; phylum Bacillota; class Clostridia; order Lachnospirales; family Lachnospiraceae; genus Enterocloster. The sequence goes on along the minus strand of URUZ01000011.1, from coordinate 25,310 downwards.
TTCAGCAAACAGCGTTTCCTTTTCATTCATTTGACGAATCCTCCCTATAAAATGCACTGAAACCATTAAATCACAAAACTGTCGGAATTGAAAAAAGAAAGTAAAAGAAAATATAAAAAATAAAAAGACAGAAAAAGTGCCCAATATTTCCGGGAATATCTTGACAAAACGTAAATATATGATAGAATAAAAAGCGTAAACGATACTAAAAGAAAGGAAACGAAGGAATATGACTTTAGACGGATTGACAGCAGAGGGTCTGGCCAATATGTTTGACCATACCTGTCTGAAGGCCTTTGCCGGCCATGAGGATTTCAAGAAACTCTGTGAGGAGGCCAGGGACAACGGCTTTAAGATGGTGGCCATCAATTCCTCGCCGGTGAGCTACTGTAAGAGCCTGTTAAAGGATACGCCGGTTCACGTCGGCGCTGCCATCAGTTTTCCGCTGGGCCAGACCACCATTGAGACCAAGTGCTTTGAGACTCAGAATGCCATTGACAACGGGGCGGATGAGATTGACTATGTTATCAATGTGGGGGAGCTGAAAAACGGGAATTATGCCTACATAGAGGATGAGATGCAGCGCATCACAGACATTTGCCGGAAGGCGGGCGTGCTGGTGAAGGTGATCTTCGAGAACTGCTACCTGGAGAAGGAGGAGATCGTGAAGGTGGCTGAGATTGCCAGGAAAGTGAAGCCGGATTTCATTAAGACATCCACAGGCTTTGGCACAGGGGGAGCTACGCCGGAGGACGTGAAGCTGATGAAGGACACGGTTGGAGATGAGATCAAGGTGAAGGCCGCGGGCGGCATCCGCGACTGGGAGACCTGCCGCAGGATGATTGAGGCGGGAGCGGAGCGCATTGGAACCAGCAGCAGCTTTAAGATCCTGGAAGGCTTTAAGGAAACGCAGAGATAGAGGGAGAACGGCGGAGAGAGAGGAGAGTCCCCCTCACAGAGGTTCGGCGGAGAGAGAGGAGAGTTCCCCTCACAGCAGTTCGGCGGAAAATGAGGAGAGTCCCCCTCACAGCAGTTCGGCGGAAAATGAGGATGAGAGGTAGATGGGGAAATGTTAAATATAGAAAGTCTGATGACAGAGGATCTGGTTTTGTTTGACATGAAATGTACAGGCAGGGAGGACTGTATCCGTCAGATGGCGGAAGCCCTCCGGGCAGCGGGCCGGGTGACTGACCTGGAACAGTACATAGAGGCAGTGATGGAACGGGAACGGCTGGGGGTTACGGGCATCGGTATGCAGGTGGCCATACCCCATGGCAAGAGCGGGGCAGTGAAAACGGCTTCTCTGGTATTTGCCCGCTGTCAGGAAGGGGTGGACTTCAGGGCAGTGGATGGAAGCCTGGCTAATCTGGTATTTCTGATCGCAGTGCCGGACACGGCGGACGACCTGCATTTAAAAATGCTGAGCCAGCTGGCCAGAAGCCTGATGCACGATGGTTTCCGTGAAAGCCTGCTGCATGCAGACACTAAGAGGGAAGTGCTGGATTTACTGAAAGGAGAATGAGTATGAAGATTGTAGCGATTACATCATGTTCAACGGGGATTGCGCACACGTATATGGCGGCGGAGAAGCTTCAGATGGAGGCAGCAGCCATGGGCCATGAGATCAAGGTAGAGACCCAGGGCTCCATCGGAGCGGAAAATGTACTCACAGAGGAGGATATCCGCCAGGCGGATGCCGTGCTGATCGCAGCCAACACTGGGGTGAACAAAGACCGGTTTGTGGGGAAACGGCTTTACTCCACCAATGTGGAGGACGGAATCCAGAAGCCCAGGGAGATCATCGAGAAGGCACTGGCCACAGAATACATATACCAGGATGACAAAGTACAGACCCAGGCCGAGACGGACCGCAAGCCGAAGATCGGGGTGTATAAGCATCTGATGGCAGGCGTTTCTTATATGATTCCCTTTGTGGTGGCGGGCGGCATCTGTATTGCCCTCTCCTTCGCATTCGGCGGCATCAACTCCGAGGGCGCTCTGGCTCAGGCATTCCACAAGATTGGAAGCGGAGTGTGTATGGCTCTGATGTTCCCCATCCTGGGCGGCTACATCGGCCACTCCATCGCCGACCGGCCCGGACTTCTGCCCGGCATGGTGGGCGGCATGCTGGCCAGCGCGTTAAATGCAGGCTTCCTGGGGGCGCTGATCGGCGGTTTCCTGGGCGGCTATGTGGCTTTGTTCCTGAAATCCCATATCAAGCTGCCCAAAGGCCTGGAGGGGCTCATGCCTGTGCTGATCGTTCCCCTTCTGTCCTCAGTGGCTGTGGGCATGACCATGATATTTATCGTGGGAACCCCCTTCACTGCCCTGAATAACGCCATAACCAATTTCCTGAACAACTTAAGCGGTGTCAATTCCGCTGTGCTGGGTCTGATTCTGGGGGCCATGATGGCCATTGACCTGGCGGGCCCCATTGGAAAAGCAGCATACTTCTTCGGAGTGGCCTCATTGACAACCCTGACCACAGGGCAGACTGCTCCCGTGATGGCGGCGGTTATGGCTTCCGGCATGGTGCCGCCTCTGGCCATGGCGCTGTCCACCATTATTGCAAAGGATAAATATACTGTGGATGAGCGGGAATCCGGCAAGACAGCCTGGGTTCTGGGCGCCTCCTTCATCAGCGAGGGAGCGATCCCCTTTGCCGCGGCTGATCCCATCCGCGTGCTGTTTTCCGTAACCATCGGCTCCGCTATCACCGGCGCCCTGTCTATGCTGTTTAACTGCGGCCTGGCAGTGCCTCACGGCGGCCTGTTTGTACTGCTGATTCCGGGCGCAGTCAGCAATCTGTTGATGTATATTGTATCCATTGCCGTGGGCACGGTGGTGTCCGCTGTGATAGTAAGCTTTATCAAGAAGAAAATCTAAGGCTGTCATGCAGCCTGTTGGGAGGAATGATTGTGAAAGATAATGTGAATCTATGCCTGATCGGCGCGGGGCGTGCCGGGATGATCCATGCCAGGAACTTCGTTTCAAAGGTGCCCCATGCCAGAATGATCTCTGTCTGCGATCCCTCTGAGGAGGCCTGCAGGGCAGCTGTGCTGGAGCTGGGAATCGAAACATATTTTACCGACTACAGGGAGGCGCTTGAGGATGAACGCGTTGACGCGGTGGTGGTGGTGACGCCCACCGCATACCACAAGGACATTGTGGTGGCCGCAGCCAGGGCAGGCAAGCATATCCTGTGCGAGAAGCCCATGGCCATGACCCAGGAGGAGTGCCGGGAAATGATTGCGGCCGCCGAAGAAAACCATGTAAAACTGCAGGTGGGCTTCATGCGCCGGTTTGACGCAAGCTTTATGCGGGCCAGGGAGATCCTGGAGTCTGGTGAGATCGGCGATCTGGTGCTGGTGAAATCCCTGACCAGAGGCCCCAGCATCCCCAAGCCCTGGATGTACGATATACATAAGAGCAACGGGCCTCTGGCAGAGGTCAACAGCCATGACATTGACACCATGCGCTGGCTGTCCGGCTCGGAGTTTAAGACCGTCTATGCCCTGGCAGGCAACTACCGGTGCGGGGAGGCCAGGGAAGAGTTCCCAGACTTCTATGATAATGTGATCCTGAATACCCGGTTTGAGAGCGGTGCGTTGGGCTGTCTGGACGGCGCCCAGGGCGTGCGCTATGGCTATGACGCCAGGGTGGAGATTCTGGGCACCTGCGGCTCCGTCATGCTGGGCGGCCTTCAGGACAAAACCACAGTGACCTATACCAAAGACCGGGGTAAAACCAGCGACGTGATCCAGAGCTGGACGTACCTGTTCCGGGAAGCCTATGTCAATGAGGATATCAGCTTTGTGGAGGCGGTCCGTGAGGACAGCCCGGTGAAGGTGACCGGCCTGGATGGACTGAAGGCAGTACAGGTGGTAAATGCCGGCAACCGGTCCATTGTGACGGGGCAGGTAGTGGAAATATAAGGGAGTAGGAGATAGCAGCATGAAAGCAGTGCGTTTATATGGAGTATGTGATTTAAGGCAGGAGGAGGTTCAGAAGCCGGCGGTGGAAGCCGGCGATATCCTGCTGAAGGTAAAAGCCACGGCCCTGTGCGGCACGGATGTGCGCATGTATTTAAATGGGGCTGCGGGAATTGACGCAGAGCATCCCGGGATCATCGGGCATGAGATCAGCGGAATCATTGAGGAGACCGGAGCGGGCGTGCACGGCTATGAACCGGGTATGCGGGTCTGTGTGGCCCCCAACTTCGGCTGTGGTGTCTGCGACTCCTGCGTCAGCGGCAATACCCACCTGTGCGGCACTTACCAGGCGCTGGGTATCAATCTGGATGGTGGTCTGGCAGAGTATGTGAAAGTGCCTGCCCAGGCAGTGGCCCAGGGAAATGTGGCCGTCATGGCGGACCATGTGGGCTTTGAAGAAGCCTCCATCGTGGAACCCCTGTCCTGCGTGTACAACGGCCAGGAACAGTGTGGAATCCGCCCGGGAGACAAGGTGCTGGTGATCGGCGCAGGCCCCATCGGCGTGATGCACGCCATGCTGGCGAAAATGCAGGGTGCAGGAATCGTGATGATGAACGACCTGTCCCCGGACCGGCTGAATGCCTGCAGTGAAATTGACGATACAATAGTGACTGTTCCAAGCGATGGTCTGAAGGAGCGGGTCGCGGAGCTCACCGGAGGAAAAGGCCTGGATGTGTGCATAGTTGCCTGCCCGTCTCCACAGGCCCAGACCATGGCCGTGGAGCTTATGGGCCTCTTTGGCAGGGTGCTGTTCTTCGGCGGCCTTCCGGCCTCCAGACAGCCGGTGCCCATTGACACCAACCTGGTGCACTATAAGCAGCTGAGCCTCCACGGCAGCACCAGAGCCAGCCTGCTGCAGTACCGGAAGGTATTGGAATTCGTGCAGAGCGGCCGCCTGGACTTAAAGAAGATCATCACCGCAGCATACAGCCTGGATCAGATTGATGAGGCCTTTGAGGCGGCGAAGAATGCAGTGGGCATGAAGCATGTGATTGTGTTTTAGAGAATAAGGGCAAAAACCGAAGTTGGTTTTTGCCCTTATATGTTACATAAAGCTGGATTGAACATTAGTCATGGCTTCAAATACCTTCTCACAGTCATATTCCGGGGCAAAGGCTGCCGCGGCCTCGCATATGTCGGCAATCTCAGCAGGATCTTCCTCCAGATCATCAGCGATGGCTTTGGCGTCTTTTCCTTTACCAAGCTTCCGGCATACCATCTGGATCAGTCTCATCTGCCGTCCTTCCTCAAAACTCAGCTTCTTTTCACTTCTGATATGCAGTTCAGTTAAGTATGCATCTTCTTCCAGAATCATATTTGTCACCTCCCCACGATGTTATACTGCGCCTGTACACTTTTCATACCTTTTTCTCCTTCAATTGTACTACATTTGTCATGGGGGTGTAAATCGGAACCACAACAGTAACCTGAAAACAATAGTCTGCAAAAGAATTATATTGACAAGTATACTTGGCGGTGATACTATATATGACAAGAAAACTTGGCAAAACCAAGGACAGGTATATCAAGGAGGCAACTGGATGAACCGGGAAGAAATATTAGCAAAAAGTAGAAAAGAGAAAACTGATGAGGGCATGATATCCGCAGAGAACCGCGGCCGGAAGATTGGCTTCAGTGTATTTTGCCTGATATTTATTTTTATTACACTTTTTAATCTGTTCAATGGACAGCCCAACTATGGTCCTCAATCCATGTTCTGGGCATTTGTGGCTGCAGAGGCATTTCCAAAATACCGTTTTACGAAAAACAAGGCATACATGGTCACCGCTGTTGCTGGTACAATCGCCTCTGTAGCCTCTCTGGCCAGCTTTGTCATCTCCGTAATCAGGTGACGGTCATGGATGATGAGCTGATTTTAAAAAACCGCCTGAAAGAGGCCAGAGCAGAGCAGAAGTTGTCACAGTCCGCCCTGGCGGAGCTGGTTGGAGTCTCGCGCAACACCATCAGTTCCATTGAGACAGGACAGTTCAACCCCACGGCCAAGCTGGCCCTGACCCTGTGCATTGCACTGGACAAAACTTTTGAGGATCTATTCTATTTTTAAACCCGGCATTATCCAGCATATGAATCCTGCAGCCGGAAGTGCGCCGCCTATACAGCAAAAGGCCCGTGATACGTTAACACAGCGTTTCACGGGCCTGATCCTATATGTCGTTCTCTTTTTTCAGATTCTTCTGCGCCGTCGCCAGCATCAGCTTAATCCTGTTCAGCTGATTTACCTCGCTGGCGCCCGGGTCATAGTCCACGGCAATGATATTGGACTGCGGGTAATTGCGCCTCAGCTCCTTGATCACGCCCTTGCCCACTATGTGGTTGGGCAGGCAGCCGAAGGGCTGGGTGCAGATGATATTGTTTACGCCGCTGTGGATCAGCTCCAGCATTTCCCCGGTGAGGAACCAGCCTTCGCCCGTCTGGTTCCCCAGGGACACAAAGCCCTGGGCCATCTGGGCCAGCTGGTCAATGGCAGCAGGCGGAGTGAAACGTCTGCTGGCCGCCAGCTCCTTCTTGGCAGTCCTGCGGAAATATTCCAGCAGTGAGATGCCGGCATTGCACAGGTAGGCGGTGGATTTCTTGGTGCCCAGGTGGCGGGCCTTGAAATTGTTGTTGTAGAAGCAGTACAGCAGGAAGTCCATCAGGTCCGGCATCACTGCCTCAGCGCCCTCGTTTTCCAGCAGCTCCACAATGTGGTTGTTGGCCAGGGGGGAGAATTTCACCAGGATCTCGCCAACGATTCCCACCCTGGGCTTCTTCACATCCCGGACCGGCAGCTGGTCGAAATCGCGGATAATCCCCCGGATATTTCTGGAGAATTCCATCATGGACGCACTGCGCTTGGACAGGGAGGCGATACAGCGGTCCTTCCATTTCCCGTGAAGGGCGTTGGCGCTGCCGGGCGTTGCCTCATAAGGCCTGGTGGCGTAGACCACCCGCATGAAGATGTCGCCGTACACAATGGCCTGCATGGCCTTGGTTAGCATCGGCAGTGTAATATTAAAGCCCGGGTTGGTCTCCATATTGTTGGCATTTACCGAGATCACGGGGATCTGGGGCATGCCTGCCTTTTCCAATGCCCGGCGGATAAAACCGATATAGTTGGAGGCGCGGCAGCCGCCACCGGTCTGGCTCATGAGCACAGCCGTGTGGTCTAAATCGTATTTGCCGGACAGCAGCGCATCCATCACCTGTCCGATGACAATCAGTGAGGGATAGCAGGCATCGTTGTTCACATACTGCAGCCCCACATCCACTGCCGAGCGGTTGTGGTTCTGAAGGATTTCGATGTGGTAGCCAAATGCGCGGATGGCCGGCTCCAGCAGGTCAAAATGGATGGGTGACATCTGAGGGCAGAGAAGGGTGTAATCCTTCTTCATCTCCTTGGTGAATACCATCCGGTTGTAGGAGCTGGATACCACATGGCGCTCATAGTGCTTCTGGTCCCGGACCCTCAATGCCGCGATCAGGGAGCGGACCCGGATTCTGGCCGCGCCCAGGTTATTGACCTCATCGATCTTTAAAACTGTATAGATCTTGCCGGATCGGATCAGAATATCGGACACCTGGTCTGTTGTCACCGCGTCCAGGCCGCAGCCAAAGGAGTTGAGCTGGATCAGATCCAGATTCTCCTGGGTTTTCACATAGCAGGCGGCGGCGTACAGCCTGGAATGGTACATCCACTGGTCTGTTACCACCAGGGGGCGCTCCACATTTCCCAGATGGGAAATGCTGTCTTCGGTCAGCACCGCGAAGCCGTAGGATGTGATCAGCTCAGGGATTCCATGGTGGATCTCAGGGTCCGCGTGATAGGGCCGCCCGGCCAGCACAATGCCGTGTCTTCCTGTTTCCTTCATCCAGGCCAGCACTTCCTCGCCCTTCTTTTCCATATCACGGCGGGAAGCCAGCAGCTCCTCCCAGGCAGCGTGAACCGCCATCTTCACCTCCGCGGCAGGTATCTGGAAGGATTTGGTAAATTCTTCTACCAGAGCCTTGGACAGCACCCCTTCGTTGGTGAAGGCCATAAATGGATTCATGAAGTTAATATGCTCCTCAGCCAGTTCCTCCACGTTGTTCTTGATATTTTCCGCGTAGGAGGTGACCATGGGGCAGTTGAAATGGTTGCCTGCGTCCGGCGACTCATTGCGCTCATATGGGATGCAGGGATAAAAGATGAATTTCACGCCGTGTTTGATGAGCCAGCTGATATGTCCGTGAACCAGCTTGGCCGGATAGCATTCCGACTCGCTGGGGATGGATTCAATGCCCAGTTCGTAGATCTGGCGGGTGGACTGGGGTGACAGGGTCACATGGAAGCCCAGTTTCTCGAAGAACACCGCCCAGAACGGGAAATTCTCATACATGTTCAGCACCCGAGGGATACCCACCACGCCCCGTGACGCCTGATCTAAAGGCAGAGGGGTGTAGCCGAACATGCGGCTGCATTTATAGTCAAACAGGTTGGGGATCTCTTTCTTGGCCTTCTCCAGGCCCAACCCCCTCTCACAGCGGTTGCCGGAGATAAAACGCCGGCCGCTGCCGAACTGGTTGATGGTCAGCACGCAGCTGTTGTTGCAGCCTTTGCACCTGGTCATGGACGTGGTGTATTTGAGGCTGATGATCTTGTCTAAGGACAGCATGGAGGTGGCTGCCTCCTGGCCCTCAGGTATTGCGTGGTAGCGCTCCCTGGCGATCAGGGCCGCGCCGAAGGCGCCCATGATGCCCGCAATATCGGGCCGGACCGCCTGGCAGCCGGAGATCTTCTCAAAGCTTCTGAGCACTGCGTCATTGTAAAAGGTTCCGCCCTGGACCACCACATGGCTGCCCAGATCCTCAGCCCTGGTGATCTTGATCACCTTAAACAGGGCGTTCTTGATCACAGAGTAGGCCAGGCCTGCGGAAATGTCGGCCACAGTGGCCCCTTCCTTCTGGGCCTGCTTCACATTGGAGTTCATGAATACCGTGCAGCGGCTTCCCAGATCCGTGGGATTGACTGCGAACAGCGCCTCCTTTGCAAACTCCTCCACGCCGTAGTTCAGGCTCTTGGCAAATGTCTCGATAAAGGAGCCGCAGCCTGAGGAGCAGGCCTCGTTGAGCTGGACGCTGTCCACGGTGCCGTCCTTTATTTTGATGCATTTCATATCCTGGCCACCGATGTCCAGGATACAGTCCACCTTTGGCTCAAAGAATTCGGCCGCATAGTAGTGGGAGATGGTCTCCACCTCCCCCTCATCCAGCATAAGGGCGGACTTTAACAGGGCTTCACCGTAGCCGGTGGAGCAGGACCAGGCGATGGAGGCATCCTCCGGCATCTGTTCCTTAATCTCCCCGAATGCCCGAATGGCAGTGGCCAGGGGGCTGCCATTGTTGTTGTCATAGAAACGGTACAGCAGCTCTCCGTCCTCTCCCACCAAAGCTACCTTGGTGGTGGTGGAGCCGGCGTCAATGCCCAGGTAGGCGCGTCCGTGGTACGCGGACAGATCTCCTGTTTTCACCTGGGTGGCTGCGTGGCGCTCAGAGAAGCGCCGGTAATCCTCCTGATCTTTAAACAGGGGGTCCATGCGTTTGACCTCAAAATCCATCCGGATACCTGAGGTGAGGGCATCGATCATCTCCGCCAGGTAGATTCCCTCCTGGTTTTCCTGGGGATTCATGGCCGCTCCCACGGCTGCGAACAGGTGGGAGAGTTCAGGGGCAATGATCTGGTCGCCGGACAGATGAAGGGTGCGGATAAATGCATTCCGAAGCTCCGGAAGGAAATGAAGAGGGCCGCCCAGGAATGCCACGTTGCCGCGTATGGGCTTACCGCAGGCCAGGCCGCTGATGGTCTGATTGACCACTGCCTGGAAGATAGAGGCGGCCAGATCCTCTCTGGTAGCCCCCTCATTGATCAAAGGCTGGATATCCGACTTGGCGAACACGCCGCAGCGCGCTGCAATGGGATAGATGGCCTTGTAATTTCTGGCATATTCATTGAGGCCGGCTGCATCCGTCTGGAGCAGAGAAGCCATCTGATCAATAAAAGAACCGGTGCCGCCTGCGCAGATTCCGTTCATGCGCTGGTCAATGCCCCCGGTGAAATAGATGATCTTTGCATCCTCCCCTCCCAGCTCAATGGCCACATCCGTACGGGGGGCGTAGTTCTGCAGGGCGGAGGCAACGGCCACCACTTCCTGTACAAAGGGGACTTTTAAATGGCTGGAAAGGGCCAGGCCGCCGGAACCGGTGATGACAGGCACCACCTCCATAGGGCCGGTCTGCTGCCGGGCTTTTCGCAAAAGATCTGCCAGAGTTTCTTGTATATTGGCATAATGCCGTTCATAATCGGAAAAAATAATCTGGTAATCCTTGTCAAGGAGCGCTATTTTTACTGTTGTGGAACCGATATCGATTCCAAGTGTAGGGGATGTATGTAATAAACTCATAATTGTGGGATATACCCCAACCTCCTTCGTAACCAGTAGTCAATATAAATAAGGTATAAATGTCAAACATGGCTGCTGGCGCATGCATCCTAGAGTTTAACATAAAATATGAAGGAATACAATCGGAAGACCTCGTTAAAATCTCGTAAAGAAAAAGCAAAATTTGTGCATGATTGCGGTTGTATACCGACAATCCATTTGACAAACCACATGACAATCACTATAATGAGTACGTATATTTCATAATGGGGGGAGAGTTCGCATGATTCGAATTTTTAAGACAGAAGACGGGATAATGCACGAGAAGGAAGACTTTATGCCGGGGAGTTGGATCGCGATGACGAATCCCACCGCATCGGAGATCATGGACATCGCAGACATGTACCAGATTGATCCGGATCACATCAAAGCGCCTCTGGATGAGGAGGAGCGTTCCCGTATTGAGGTGGAGGACGAATACACCCTGATCCTGGTGGATATCCCATCCATTGAGGAGCGCAGCGGCAAGGACTGGTTCGTGACGATCCCAATGGGCATCATCACCGCGGGTGACGTGCTTATTACCGTGTGCCTGGAGGAGACGCCTGTGCTGACGTCTTTTATGGACGGAAGGGTGAGGGATTTCCATACATTTATGAAGACCAGGTTTATCCTGCAGATCCTCTACAAGAATGCCACCCAGTATTTGCAGTATCTGCGGATTATTGATAAAAAGAGTGAAGTGATAGAGCGCAAGCTTCACCAGTCCCAGAAGAACTCAGAGCTGATTGAGCTGCTGGAGCTGGAGAAATCCCTGGTATATTTTACCACCTCCCTGCGATCCAATGAGGTAGTGCTGGAGAAGCTTCTGAAGGTGGAGAAGGTCAAGAAGTATCCGGAGGATACGGACCTTTTGGAGGATGTTATCATCGAGAACAAGCAGGCCATTGAGATGGCTAATATTTACAGCGGTATTTTAAGCGGAACCATGGACGCATTTGCATCGGTTATCTCCAACAACCTGAACATCGTGATGAAATTCCTGGCCACGGTGACGATTGTGATGTCTATTCCCACCATGGTGGCAAGCTTTTACGGCATGAATGTGAGTTCCCACGGAATGCCCTTTGCAGAGAGCCCCTACGGCTTTGTGATCGTGCTGGGCTTTGCACTTCTGCTGTCGTTAATTGTGGCATTTATTTTTAATAAGAAGGATTTGTTCTGACAACTACGCACAAAAAGGATGATTCAATGAGATTTTTTCAGAAAATGGAACGAAAGTTTGGACGTTACGCCATACACAATCTGATGTATTATATTATTTTGATGTATGTGGTGGGCCTGGTGCTTTTTTACGCCGCGCCCGGTTTTTATGGGTACGGCGGTTTCTATAACCGGTATATGAGCCTGGATGCTGCCATGCTGCTGAGAGGGCAGATCTGGCGGGTTATTACATTTATGATCTATCCGCCCAGCACCAATCTGATCTTTGTGGTGTTTGTGCTGCTGCTGTACTATTCTCTGGGGCAGTCCCTGGAGCGCGTGTGGGGCGCTTTCCGCTTCAACGTGTATATTTTTATGGGAATTGCGGGCCATGTTGTGGCTTCCCTGGTCCTTCTGCTGGTATTTAAAGAGCGGATTTACCTGACCACCAGTTTCCTCAATGCTTCCGTGTTCTTTGCCTATGCGGCTATCTTTCCGAACGAAATGTTCTACCTGTATTTTGTCATTGCGGTCAAGGCCAAATGGCTGGCAATATTTGAGGGGGTTACCTTTGCGCTGATGTTCTTTTCAGGGGGTACCAAGACCCGTATTGAGATCTTCCTGGCCCTGGCCAACTTCCTGGTGTTCTTCCTGATGACCAGGAATTACAACAGGATCAATCCCAAGGAGATCAAGCGGAAAAAGGAGTTTCAGGCCCAGATGCGCCCCAGAACGCGGACCCACCATGTCTGCGCGGTATGCGGCCGCACTGATGAGGACAGCCCGGGCATGGAGTTCCGCTACTGTTCCAAGTGTGAGGGCAGCTATGAATACTGCATGGATCACTTGTACACACATCAACACGTGAAGAAGCAGGATCAGGACCAGGAACAGAAGTGATCCGGCCCTGCCCATTTACATGACATATCTATCAGTTATGGAGGATTTTCAAACATGAAAAAGACTAAAATTATCTGCACCATGGGTCCCAACACCAGCGACAAAAACATTTTAACAGAATTGGCAAAAAATGGGATGAACGTTGCACGTTTCAACTTCTCCCACGGAGACTACAATGAGCATATGGAGCGTCTGGAACTGCTGAAGGACGTCCGCAAGGAACTGGATATCCCGGTTGCCGCCCTGCTGGATACCAAAGGCCCGGAGATCCGCACCGGCCTGCTGAAGGACGGGAAGAAGGTAACTCTGAAGGAAGGCCAGACCTATACCCTGACCACCCGTGAGATCGTGGGAGACGACAAGACAGGCTTTATCAACTATGACGGCCTCAATGAGGACGTGGCTGCAGGCAACAAGATTCTCATCGACGACGGGCTGATCGAGATGGATGTGATTGAGGTCCAGGGCACCGACATCATCTGTAAGGTGATCAACGGCGGCGAGCTGGGCGAGAAAAAGGGCGTCAATGTGCCCAATGTGAAGATCAAGCTTCCGGCCCTGACAGATAAGGACAAAGAGGATATCATGTTTGGCATCAAGCAGGGGTTTGATTTTATCGCGGCCTCCTTTGTGCGCACCGCCGGATGTATCCAGGAGATCAAGGCTATCCTGGAGGAGCATGGCTCCAGCATGAAGGTAATCGCCAAGATCGAGAACGCGGAGGGTATTAACAACCTGGATGACATCATTGAGGCCAGCGACGGCATCATGGTGGCCCGCGGCGACATGGGCGTGGAGATTCCGGCTGAGAAGGTTCCGTATTTCCAGAAGATGATTATCCGCAAGTGCAACGAGGCATGTAAGACGGTTATCACAGCTACCCAGATGCTGGATTCCATGATCCGCAATCCAAGGCCCACCAGAGCGGAGGTAACGGACGTGGCCAACGCTGTGTATGACGGCACCGATGCGGTTATGCTCTCCGGCGAGACCGCCATGGGCAAGTATCCGGTGGAGGCCCTGAAGATGATGGCCACCATTGTGGAGGATTCTGAGTCCCATCTGGACTATGACGCGTACCGCAAGCGCAAGGTCAATGCAGAGAGCATGAAAAATGTCTCCAACGCTGTGTGCTTTGCCTCTGTTTCCACGGCCCATGACCTTCAGGCCAAGGCCATCATTGCCCCCAGCATCACCGGCTTTACCACCCAGATGCTGTCCAAGTGGAGACCCAGCGCCCCCATCGTAGGCATGTCCCCCAGCATGTCCACAGTGCGCCAGATGCAGCTGCAGTGGGGCGTGATTCCCGTGTGGTCACGCCGCGCGGATTCCACCGACGAGCTGATCGACAACTCCGCCGAGGAGCTGAAGGAGAAGGGCATTGTGAAGAGCGGAGACCTGGCTGTCATCACCGCAGGCGTGGTGACCTACGCCAGACGCCATGAGGCCGCGACCCAGACCAACATTATGCGTATATTGAACATTGACTAACAGCGAATAATCACTGGACAAAGGAGTCCGTCATGGAGTACAATGGTGCAAAAGCCCATTCGTATTCCTTGGCGGATTTTTATTGTAAGCGGTGAAGCGCCCGCAAATCGTGCGGTTCAGCGTTTCTTCTCCGCTGAACGCAGTAAGGATTAAAACAAGCAAAAGAAAGAAGGGAGCACTAAAGAGCATGGATAAAAAGCCGTTTGTATCACTTGAACAACTAAAGGAAATTGAGAAAACGTATCCAACGCCCTTTCATCTCTACGATGAGAAGGGGATCAGAGAAAATGCCATGAAGCTGAAACAGGCTTTTGCATGGAATAAAGGCTACAAGGAGTATTTCGCGGTGAAGGCCACGCCCAACCCGTTTATTCTGAACCTGTTAAAGGAGTGCGGCTGCGGTACGGACTGCTCCTCCATGACGGAGCTGATGATGTCCGAGGCCTGTGGGTTCGCGGGCAATGAGATCATGTTTTCCTCCAACGACACGCCGGCTGAGGAGTTTGAGTACGCCGCCAGGCTGGGAGCCATCATCAACCTGGATGATTTCACACATATCCAATATTTGGAAGACATTCTGGGATACATTCCGGAGACCATCAGCTGCCGCTACAATCCCGGCGGTGTGTTTAAGATCAGCAATGACATCATGGACAACCCCGGCGACTCCAAATACGGCATGACCACAGAGCAGATCTTCCAGGCATTTAAGGTCCTGAAGGAAAAGGGGGCCAGGCATTTCGGCATCCACGCGTTCCTGGCCAGCAACACTGTGACCAATGAGTATTATCCGCTGCTGGCAAGGCAGCTTTTCGAGCTGGCGGTGAAGCTGAAGGAGGAGACCGGCGCCCACATTTCATTCATCAACCTCTCCGGCGGAATCGGTATTCCCTACCGCCCGGACCAGGAGCCCAATGATATCCTGGTGATCGGCGAGGGCGTGCGCAGGGCCTATGAGGATGTGCTGGTTCCGGCGGGCATGGACGATGTGGCGCTGTGTACGGAGCTGGGCCGCTTCATGCTGGGCCCCTACGGCTGCCTAGTGACCAAGGCCATCCACGAGAAGCACACCTACAAGGAGTATGTGGGCGTGGACGCCTGTGCGGTGAATCTGATGCGCCCGGCCATGTACGGCGCCTACCACCACATTACCGTCATGGGCAAGGAGGACGAGCCATGCGGGCACATGTATGATGTAGTCGGCTCCCTGTGCGAGAATAACGATAAGTTCGCCATTGACAGGCTGCTGCCTGAGATTGAGAAAGGGGATTACCTGGTAATCCATGACACCGGGGCCCACGGATTTGCAATGGGATACAATTACAACGGCAAGCTGAAATCCGCGGAGCTGCTGCTGAAGGAGGACGGCTCGGCTCAGCTGATCCGCAGGGCAGAGACCCCAAAGGACTATTTTGCCACATTTGATTTCTGTGATATCATGAAAAATTATAATTAAGGGGTAAATGCAAATGGCTGAGATTGGCTTTATCGGAATGGGGAATATGGGTTATGCCATATTAAAGGGACTTTTGAAAATCTATGCTGCTGATTCCATGGTGTTCACCGCCGCCCACAAGGAGAAGATGGAGCAGGTGACCGAGGCCACAGGTGTGGCTCACGCTGCCTCCAACGCAGAGTGTGCGGCCCAGGTGAAGTACCTGGTGCTGGCTGTGAAGCCTCAGTATTTTGACGCGGTGTTTGCTGACATTCAGCCCGTGCTGCGCCCGGACCAGGTGATCATCTCCCTGGCTCCAGGCCTCACCATTGCCTCCTACAAGGAGCGGCTGGGCGCCGACAAGCGCTTCGTCCGCGCCATGCCCAACACCCCGGCCCTGCTGGGGGAGGGGATGACAGGCGTGTGCTGGGAAAAGGGCCTGCTCACAGCCCAGGAGGAACAGGAGCTGACCGCCCTGCTCTCCTCCTTCGGGAAAATGCAGGTGGTGGAGGAGCGCCAGATGGACGCAGTGGGCTGCGTCAGCGGAAGCTCCCCGGCCTTTGTGTACATGTTTATCGAGGCCCTGGCCGACGGAGCGGTGAAGTACGGCCTGCCCAGGTCAGCAGCCACCCAGATGGCCGCCCAGGCGGTGCTGGGAAGCGCCAAAATGGTGCTGGAGACGGGCAAACACCCGGAGCTGCTGAAGGACGAGGTGTGCTCCCCCGGCGGAACCACCATCCAGGGCGTGTCCGCGCTGGAGGAAGCGGGATTCCGCAGCGCGGTGATCAGGGCCTGCGATGCCTGCTATAAAAAGAGTACGGAGATAAAATAGGAGAAGGAACAACATGAGCGGTAAAGTTGAAAATGAAGGAATGCCGGTGGTCCGCCTGGACCGTCAGCTGAAATACCAGGGAAATATACTGAAGATCTACGAGGATACGGTGCTGGCCAATGGACATGAAGCCCACTGGGATTACATACACCATGACGGTGCGGCGGCGGTGCTGCCGGTGGCTGACGATGGGAAGATCCTGATGGTGCGCCAGTACCGCAATGCCCTCAACCGCTACACCCTGGAGATCCCGGCGGGCAAGCTGGACGAACCGGACGAGCCGAAGATCGAATGCGCATACCGGGAGCTGGAGGAGGAGACGGGCTTCCGGGTGGAGCAGCTGGAATACCTGATGAGCCTGAGCACCACAGTGGCTTTCTGTGACGAGGCCATTGACATATTCGTGGCCCATCACCTGATCCCGTCCCGCCAGCATCTGGATGAGGACGAGGTCATTGACGTGGAGGCCTGGGCGCTGGAGGATCTGGAAGAAATGATCTATACCGGTAAGATCACTGACGGCAAGACCATTGCCGCTATCATGGCATACGCCAGGAAATACCGCTCTGTGGACAAGATGGACGAAGCCATTTCCTGACATAATTCAGGGACAGCTTGCATAAATTGTGTAAACAAGCTGAGACTGGCGGTGGCTGTCTGTGAGAATGCGGCGCCTTCGATTGGAAATAACAAGATTTAATTATCAGGATTGGCTGCTGATCTGTTTCATCCTTGGAATTCTGGGGGGAACGGCGGCAGCCCATTTTTTTGGTGGACAAACGGTGAAGGCCCAGGTGCTGGGCGGGACGGGAACGGATCTGGGGCTGGATGCAGGGGGAATGCGGGAGCTGTTTTTTGACACCTGCCGCTTCCGGCTGACCCAGCTGGCGGCAGGCTGGCTCATGGGGCTGACCGTGTGCAGCGTGCCTCTGTTCTGCCTGACCGCGGCCTATGGAGGCGTGTCCCTGGCAGTGGTGCTGTCCGTGCTCACCGCCCAGAAGGGGCTTTTGGGGCTGCCTGCGTTTCTGTGCAGCCTGTTCCCACAGGGACTGCTGTACCTGATGGTGTGGCTGGTGCTGGCCGGATGGGCAGGAGGGGAGAAGAAAAAGGTGAGGCTGGTCTCCGTGCTCCTGCTGGCCATTATCATGGCCATGGGTGCATTTCTGGAAATTTACGTATGTCCTGTGTTCTATGGGTGGTTTTTTTAGAAGAGAGTTTAAGAGGTACATGAGATGTGGATTTTATATGCATTTGGAAGCGCGCTGTTTGCCGGAATTACGGCGGTCCTGTCCAAGATCGGCATGCAGGATATGGACTCGGATGTGGGGACGGCCATCCGCACCGTTGTGGTGCTGGTATTTTCATGGGTAATGGTGGGGATCACGGGTTCCTACACCGCGCTGGGGGATATAGACGGCAGGACATACCTGTTCCTGGTGCTGTCGGGCCTGGCCACGGGGGCATCCTGGCTGTTGTACTTCAGGGCGCTGCAGCTGGGGGATGTGAACAAGGTGGCGCCCATTGACAAGTCCAGCACCATCATGACCATGCTGCTGGCATTTTTCATTCTGGGCGAAGGGTTAACGGCCATGAAGCTGCTGTGCATGGCCATGATCGGGGCAGGTACGCTGCTGATGATCCAGAGGCGGGAGAGGATGGCGGCCGGCTCAGAAGACATCTGCCGGACCCGCTCTGAGAACGGCTGGCTGATCTGCGCCTTATTGTCCGCTGTGTTCGCCAGTCTCACCTCGATTCTTGGGAAAATTGGAATTCAGGGTGTGGAGTCCAATCTGGGTACGGCAGTCCGCACAGTGGTGGTGCTGGCCATGGCCTGGATGATGGTGTTTGTGAAGAAAAAGCAGCACAGCGTGGGACGGATCACCGCCAGAAGCTGGGGGTTCCTGGTGCTGTCGGGTCTGGCCACCGGAGGGTCCTGGCTGTGCTACTACCGGGCGCTCCAGGACGGGCAGGCCAGCATTGTGGTACCCATTGACAAGTTGAGTATCCTGGTGACGGTCCTGTTCTCACGTCTGATGTTAAAGGAGAGGCTGGCGGGCAGGGCCATGTGGGGACTCCTGCTTCTGACTGCGGGTACATTGCTTCTTCTGCTGTGATACTGAAGGGGTTTATCACCTATGAGTAAAGTTTTTGAGGTAGACATATGAGGGAAAAGAAGATTCATCATACATATCTGAGGCGGCTTTTTCTGGCAGCCTATATTCCGCTGGCAGTGAACATTACCGGAATTGCCTGGGGCCTATTTAAGGGCTGGTGGTTTCCGGGCAGCATTCTGGGGCGGCCTGTTTTTCTGGTCCCGGCCCTGGCGGCGTGCTGGCTGGTGTGGATGTACCTGAACATTCTGCCGGCGCCTGGGAGGCTGGGAAAGCCCTCCTCGCAAGGCTCGGCTGTGAGACAGGGAAGTCCCGCTCGGCTGCCTCTTACAGAGAAGCGCTGGGCGGCGTCTCTGCGCCTGACTGTGATGGAGGGCGGGCGCCATCTTTGCTGGTGCGCCCTCTATGGTTTCTGTGTCCAGGCCGTGGTGTTTGCCGCTGCTTATCCGGCGGCAGCCCGGCATCTGGAGACGGCCCGCGGGATCAGCCTGGGAGCCGCGCCTTATATGAGTACAGCGGAGGGCCGGGTGTTCTGGGGCAGCGGGATCTATGGGGTGGTTATGCTGTTTATCCTGCTGTGGAACGGGATTCTGCGGATGTTTTTCACTTCCCGGAGACTCCGGCTGTCCGTCCGCCTGGCGATGCTCCTTGCAATGTGGGTCCCTGTGGTGAACCTGCTGGTGCTGCTCTACGCCATGGGCAGGGTTCACCAGGAATATGATTTTGAGTGCTATAAAGAGTCGGTGCGCCTGGTGCGGGCTGAGTCGGACCTGTGCCGCACCAGATATCCGCTGATCCTGGTCCACGGTGTGGGATTCAGGGATCTGCGGTATTTCAACTACTGGGGCAGGATTCCCAGGGAGCTGACCAGGTACGGTGCCACGGTGTACTATGGGAACCAGGAGGCCTTTGCCACGGTCAGCCGCAATGGGGAGGACATTTGCCGGAAGATCCGGGAGGTGGTGGAGGAGACCGGCTGCGGCAAGGTGAATATCATTGCCCACTCCAAGGGCGGGCTGGATTCCCGCTATGCGGTCAGCTGCCTGGGAGCAGCCCCCTATGTGGCCTCCCTGACTACCATCAGCACGCCCCATGGCGGGTGCAGGTTCGTGGACAGGGCGCTGAAGCTGCCGGAGGGGCTGTACAGGGGCGTTGCCAGGGTCTTTGACCGCATTTTCCTGCGGTTTGGAGATTCCCACCCGGATTTTTACCAGGCCACGCGCCAGTTCTCCACCGCGGCTAGCGCCCGGTTCAATGAGGAGGTGCCCGATGCTCCTGGAGTGTACTACCAGAGTTACGCCACAGTGATGAGAAACTGTCTCAGCGATCCGCTGCTGACGATCCCCTATCTGATGATCAAGCCCCTGGAAGGGGAAAATGACGGTCTGGTGAGCACCGGCTCCGCCCGGTGGGGTGACTTTAGGGGCGTGGTGCGCAACCGGCGGCACAGAGGGATCTCCCATGGGGACATCATAGACCTGAAGCGGGAGGACTACCGGGATTTCGATGTGGTGGAATTCTATGTAAAACTGACGGCGGAGCTGAAAGACAGAGGTTTCTGAGAAAAAAGTTAGAAAAAATTTATCAGACATATTACAAGATCTTGGCTGGTTCAATATCCCGTTCCCTACATGTAGTATGTTTTATGTTAATCAGTCTAAAAACACCCCCAAAGTGGGAAAAATGTGTTTGATTTTATCCAAAAATGTATATATAATGATAGTCAGCACTAAAGAAAAGCAGAGTTTTTGAATGTAAGGGGTTAGGGGATAAGGAACTATGACGGCCGATATAAAATGCTTTATAGGGTATCTTCGGGATGTGAAAAGGTCATCAAATAATACGGTAATTTCATACCAGAGAGATTTGATCCAGCTTGCGGCATATCTGGAAGAAAAAGGGATCACAGATGTGACCAAGGTGACTAAGACGAGTCTCAATTCGTACATTTTGCATTTGGAAAAAGAAGGGAAGGCCACCACTACCATATCCAGGGAGTTGGCCTCTATTAAGGCATTTTTCCACTATGAGTTCAGAGAAGGGCGGATACACCGTGATCCGGCTGAATTCCTGAAAGCGCCCAAGGTGGAGAAGAAGGCCCCCACCATATTGACGGTGAACCAGGTCAATGACCTGCTGTGCCAGCCAAACGGCGCCAGTTCCAAGGAGATCCGGGACAAGGCCATGCTGGAGCTGCTCTATGCCACGGGAATCCGGGTATCGGAGTTAATCGGGCTGAAGCTGGAGGACGTCAACATGCAGGTGGGCTACATTACCTGCCGGGACCGGAACAAGGAGCGCATGGTGCCTTTTGGCAAGAACGCCAGACAGGCGCTGGTCCAGTACATGGGACAGTCCAGGGATGATATGTTAAAAGGCAGGCCGTCGGAGTGGCTGTTCACCAACTGTAATGGGCAGGCCATGAGCCGCCAGGGCTTCTGGAAGCTGATCAAGCACTATGGGGAGAAGGCGGGAATTGAGGCGGATATCACGCCCCATACGCTGCGCCATTCTTTTGCAGCCCACCTGATCCGCGGCGGAGCCGATATCCATGAGGTGCAGGCTATGCTGGGGCATTCGGATATGGCAACCACACAGGTCTATGCTAATTATACAACAACATTATGAGAATAGGGAGGGCCTGCCGGGAACGGCAGGCCCTTTCCGGCTGAATATGGAAATGGGGGAAAGAAGAATGATCAGACCGTATCAAGAGGGAGATCTGGACAGGATTATGGAGCTGTGGCTCCAGGGGAACAGGCAGGCCCATGCCTTTGTGCAGGAGGCGCATTGGGAGGGTCATGCCGGGGCTGTCCGAGGGATATTGCCTGAGGCGGAGGTATATGTGAGTGAGGAGGGGGAGGAGATCCGGGGATTCATCGGTCTGGAAGGAGACTATATCGCGGGAATCTTCGTGGCGGATTGCTGGAGAAGCCATGGGATCGGGCGCCTGCTGCTGGGGTATGTGAAGGAGAAAAAAGAGCGGCTGACCCTGCGGGTGTACGAGAAGAACACCAGGGCCGCCGCGTTTTATGAGAGAGAAGGGTTTACGGTGAAGGAGAGCAGCGTGGACACAGAGACAGGTGAGCGGGAGAGCCTGATGGTGTACTGCAGGCAGCTGTGATTTATGGCGGAAAGCGTTAAGCAGACTCATCGTTTTCCGCTCTGCACATACCTCATGAGCTGGCGCGCATATTCCGGCGCCGCCTCCCCTGAGGCAAACATTTCCGGGCAGTATTCTGCAAATGCAGGCTTGTCTTTATAATCCCGAAGGAGCACCGGGGTCCACAGTTCCTCAAACTGTGGGAGGAACAGGCCGCATTTCCTGGTGTAACAGGTCTTGGCGGTGGCCTTCACCCGGGCGTCCTTGTCCACGTATTCGCCGACGCTTTTGTGGACCGCGGCATCCTCAAAGGGGAGATAGTAGTAATCTTTAAAATTGGAGTAGAAGAATTTCAGCTCCCCCTCATACAGCTCCACACGGCAGGTGAGCCGGCTGCCCTCGGCGCTTACGCATACCCGTCCGTTCTCAGCCTGGAATTCCACGGGAACGTGGAATGGGCTGTCATATTCCAGATCCAGCATGGGAATGCCGTGGCCGAAGATGTCGCGTATTTCTGTGAGGGACTGCCTGGCCAGGGTCAGGGGGCCGTCCAGGAAGTCGGGGTAGCTCAGAATGGGAAGGATGGAGGGCATGCCCTTTAAATCGTCCTCATTGTGCAGGATCAGGAAGTTGTAGAGGCGCTGGTCCCTGGAGCGGAGATATTCCCGGTAGACCTCAATCAGCTCTCCGCCGGAGAACACGTCCGTCCGGGTGACGCCCAGGAACTGCTCGATGGCCTTCTGTTTCAGGCTGTCCAGGCCCAGCAGACGTTTTAAGGGGCGAACCTTTTTGTAGATGTCCAGGCTGACAATGCCGTCAAAGGAACCGTTTACGCCCAGGTGGGCGCAGCGTTTCAGCAGATAGGGGATGTCAAAGCCGTCACCGTTAAAGTGCACCAGAATCTTAAAATCCTTGAGAAACTGGAAAAATGCCTCCAGCACCTGTGTTTCAGAATCCCTGGTGTCCGCAAACCACTGGATCATGTTCCAGCCGCCGCCCCTGTAATAGGTGCAGCCGATCAGGTAGAGGTTGGAGGTGTCGCCGGAGAAGCCGGTGGTCTCAATATCAAAAAAAAGCAGTTCTTCTAAACTGCCGATCCGTGTTAGATCGTAGGTGTCCTGCAATTCCACAGGATGCTCAATCAGTATCATTTATTCACAACCTTCTTATGTATGGCAGCGCAGCCGGGTGCTCCCGGCTGCGCTTTAGAGCGTGTTTTCCGTCTTATTTATTGTAATCGAAGCAGATGGAGAAATCAAGAACATTTCCCGGCCATGGCCATGGAAATCCGGTCCATAGGCGGCTTCCCGCCGTCATAGGTGCCCATGATCCGGCCTTCAAACATCACGCAGATCCGGTCGGACAGCTCCACAACCTCCTCTATGTCCGCGCTGACCAGCAGCACTGCGCAGCCACTGTCCCTGGCCTTAATCATGCTGTCGTGGACATAGCGGGTGGCGCCGATATCCAGGCCCCTGGTGGGATGGACGGCAATGAGAAGCTCCGGTTCCCGTTCCAGCTCCCTGGCCAGAATCACCTTCTGCTGGTTGCCGCCCGACAGGCTGCGGGTATTCTGTCCGATCCCTGAGCAGCGGATATCGTACTTTTCCTTCATCTGTTCCGCGTACGCTGCAATCTGTTTCTTCTTCAGCAGAAGGCCCCTGCCCTCTGAAAATGCCTCTGTTTCCGTGTCCTTTAGCACCAGGTTCTCAGCGATGCTGAAATCCCCCACCAGGCCCATTTTGTTCCGGTCCTCGGGAATGTGGGATACGCGGGAATCGATGAACCTCTTGGGGGTGAACTTCAGGACCTTCTCTCCCTTTAAGAACAGCTCCCCCTCCTCAGGGGCCAGGATTCCTGTTACCAGCTGGGACAGCTGGGACTGGCCGTTGCCGTCCACCCCGGCGATTCCCAAGATCTCCCCTTTTTTAATCTCCAGGGAAATGTCGTTCAGCCCCTCATGCTTGGAAGCTTTGTGGTAGCTGACGTGGTTCAGGGAGATCACCGGCTGTGCCTGCGCCCGGCCTTTTTCGTAGCTCTGCACAGTCAGTTCCCGGCCGATCATTAAGCGGGCCAGTTCCTCGGGGGCTGTGTCCGACTTATCCAGGGACATAACCGACTGTCCGGCCCGCAGGATGGTAACCTTGTCGCTGATCTCCATCACCTCCCTCATCTTGTGGGAGATGAAGATCACGGATTTGTTCTCACTTTTGAGTCTGCGGATGATGCCAAAGAGCCCCACAACCTCCTCATCGGTGAGCACAGCCGTGGGCTCATCCAGGATCAGCAGCTCCGCACCGCGGTAGAGGGCCTTCAGTATCTCCACACGCTGCTGGGCGCCCACGGAAATGTCGGTGATCCGTTTGTCCAGATCCACGTCCAGACCGTATTTCTCCGACAGCTCCAGGATCTCCTTCTTAATCCGGTCTTTACGGATAAACAGGGAGCGGTCCCTGGTGGTGCCCAGGATAATATTTTCAAACACGGTCATGGCCTCGATCAGCATGAAATGCTGGTGGACCATTCCCACGCCCAGCTTCACCGCAGTGGCCGGGGAGTCGATCTTCACCTTTTTCCCTCGGATATAGATATCCCCCGCAGTGGGCTGGTAGAGGCCGATGAGCACGTTCATCAGCGTGCTTTTTCCGGCTCCGTTTTCGCCAAGCAGGGTATGTACCTCGCCTTCCTGCACAGTCAGGCACACCTGCCGGTTGGCTGTCACGGCGCCGAACTGTTTTGTTATGTTTTCCATCCTCATGATCTCACTCATAGGACATGTCTTCCTTTCTGGGAACATGGCCGCGGCCTGGGAAGATCCCGGACCGTGGCCTGCGGTTTATTGTATGTAAGGCCAAAGCTTGTGTGTCATCACTTCGTGATAAATGTCTCTGCCTTGATCTCCTCGATCACCTTCATATACTCATCCTGGACCTCCCCAGGAAGGTTATTGCCAAAGGTTCCCACGGACAGGCAGCCGTTGGCCAGATTGCCCATGACGGTGCGTTTGCCGAAATCCCCCTTTTTGTAATCTTCCATGCAGATTTTAAGGAGAGCCGCATTGTCTGTCACCACACTGCAGATAATGATGTCCGGGTCATTAGAGGTCATGTCGCTGGGCTGTCCGATCTGATAGCGGCCTTCGTGCTCTTTTAAGCCCTCGATGGCCCCGGTGTCCACTGCGCTGGCATCGCCGAACAGGATATCCACGTCATTGGCAGTTACCATGGAGGAGGCGATCTCTTTGCCCTTGGCAGTGTCGCTGTAGGAACCGGCCATGGCGCTGGATACCTCCACACCAGGATTTACCTTCTTGGCAGCTGCCTCATATCCCTCCAGCTTGCTCCTCGTGGTGTCGATCTCCATGCCGCCGATAAAGCCCACATGGTTGGTCTTGGTGGCAAGTCCGGCCAGGGCTCCGGCCATGTAGCCGATCTCCGTGGAATCCGGCATCACGTTGGTGATGTTGTCCACATCCTCCACAGCGCCGTTTAACAAGATGAAGCTGGTGTCCGGGAACTCGGGGGCAACTTCCTTCACCGCGTCGGTGAACTCGTTACCCGGTGCGAAGATGATATGAAAGCCCATCTCCGCGTACTGGCGGAACATGTTGGTAAAGTCGGTCTGGGCCACATTTTCCGTGGAAGCGGTCTCAAACCCGCACTCTTTGGCAGCGTCCTCCATGGCCTGATAGCAGCTGGAATTCCAGCCTCCGTCAGCGATGGGGGCATCGGCGATCATTGCGATCTTGTATGCTTTATCAGAAGCCCCGGAGTCCTGACTCTCTGCGCCGGATGCTGCCTGACTTCCCGCGGCCGGCTGCGAGGAAC
>URUZ01000010.1 GCA_900551225.1 uncultured Clostridium sp. | reverse complement strand
GGACTGACAGGTCCGCAATGATGCCCTCATTTTTCCGGTCCTCGGGCAGGTAGGCCATGCCCTGGTTCATGGACATCAGGGGATGTCTGGCCGACAGCCGGGAGCCCTTTACCTCCAGCCCGCCGCTGTCGGCCTTCTCCGCTCCGTAGAGCACACGGACCGTCTCCGAACGTCCGGAACCCAGAAGGCCCGTAAATCCTACCACCTCGCCCCTGCGGATCACCAAGTCAAAGGGCTTCACATACCCCTTTTTTCCAAGGCCCGCGGCCTTAATTACAATGTCCTGGCTGTCCTGTGCCCCCTCCGCGGCCTTCTCATGCCTGATGGCCGCCAGGTCGTCGAAATCCTTGCCCATCATCTTGGCCACCAGCTGTACCCTGGGCAGCTCAGCGGTGGTAAACTGACCCACCAGCTGGCCGTTTCTCAGCACTGTGATGGTGTCGCAGACCGCGTACACCTGTTCCAGAAAATGGGTGACGAACACGATGCCCACGCCCTCTGCCCGCAGCTTTCTCATCAGGTCAAACAGCTTCTCCACCTCACTGTCATCCAGGGAGGAGGTGGGCTCATCCAGGATCAGCACCTTGGCCGACATATCCACTGCCCGGGCAATGGCGATCATCTGCTGGATGGCAATGGAATAATTGTCAATGGTCAGTGTCACATCCGCATTTATATCAAGGCTGCCCAGCAGCTCGCTTGCTTTCCTGTTCATTGTCTTCCAGTCGATCAGCCCGCCCTTCCTTGGCTCCCTGCCGATGAAGAGGTTCTCCGCCACCGTCAGGTTAGGGCAGAGGTTGATCTCCTGGTATACTGTGCTGATTCCCTTACTCTGTGCTTCCTGGGGACTGCGGTTGATGACGGTATTGTCCTGGCCGTCAATCCTGATCTCCCCTGTCTCAAACTCCTCCACCCCTGTCAGAACCTTGATGAGCGTGGACTTACCCGCGCCATTTTCGCCCATCAGGGCATGTATCTCACCTTTTTTCAGGGTAAAATCCACGTTCTGCAGAGCTTTTACTCCGGGGAAGGTCTTATAAATGTGTTTCATCTCAAGAACAGAATCCTTTTCCATAAAAGCTTTGCCTCCTTCTTTCATGCCGTTTTGCCTTAATTTTGGCAGCAAAAAGGAGACGCAGGGGAAGACTTCGCCTCCAGGCCCACGCCTCCTGATGATTCTTAGTATGCTCTCTCTTTCAGGATGGTCTCTAAATCCATGCTGGTATCAAAGTAAGCCTCGTCCACGTACTGGATCTTCTCAACAGTCTCGCCCTTTTCCAGTTTCTGGATGATCTCAGCTACACGGGGTCCGTGCAGAGGATTGCACTCAAAGGTAGCGTTTAAATCGCCGGCGATCATGGACTCAAATGCTGCTTTCACAGAGTCAAATCCAACTACGATGATGTCGCCTTCCGGTCCGCAGGTCTTGCCGGCAGCCTTGATGGCGTCGATTGCGCCGAATGCCTCGTTGTCGTTCTCACAGATTACTACATCGATGTCGTCATAGCTCTTTAAGAAGGACTCCATCACTTCCTGGCCCTTGGCCTGTGTGAACTCACCGTTCTGCATATCCAGCATTTTCCAGTTGGGGTGCTGTTTCAGAATATTGCCAACGCCCTCGGTACGTCCCACCTGTGCAGAAGCGCCGATGGTACCCTGGATGGTAACCATGTTGATTTCCTCGTCCTTACGTCCCTGTTTCTCTAAATAATCAGCCAGCCAGTTGCCGCAGGTCTCGCCCTCTTTCACGAAGTTGCCGCCTACCCATGCAACATATAAATCATCATCAGATACCTGCATCATACGGTCGGAAAGGATAACCGGGATTCCAGCTTCCTTGGCTTCCTCCAGCACGGTCTCCCATCCGGTCTCAACCACAGGCGCCACCACGATGTAATCCACATCCTGCTGGATGAAGGAACGGATGGCCTTGATCTGGTTCTCCTGTTTCTGCTGTGCGTCGTCAAAGATCAGCTTATATCCGTTTTCTTCTGTAAATGTAGACTTAAAGGACTCTGTGTTAGCTGTTCTCCAGTCAGACTCTGCTCCCACCTGGGCATAACCAACTGTGATCAGTTCTTTTTCCCCGCCTGCCGTATCTGCCGGAGCCTGGGTCTCAGCAGGAGCTGCCGTTGTATCCGCAGCAGGAGCCTGGGTCTCGGCCGGTGCCTGAGTTGTAGCCGGAGCATCCGCGGCTTTCCCCGAACCGCAGGCGGTCAGGGATGCTGCCATTGCCACCATAAGTGCTGTCGCTAAAAATCTTTTCTTCATTAACTTTCTCCTCCTTATTTAGGTTCTTTTTGTTTATGAACTAATTATAAAAGATGCTCCGGTTTTTTTAAACAGAGCATCTTTTGAAAAAAGTTGATTATTTTACACTGATTTTTCCTGCTAAAGGGGCAATTTCCCCTTATTACCTGAAAAACTTATGAATTTATTGGAAAAGTTTACGATTTTTTACGATTCTGAGGTTTTTATGTGGCCCAGGTAGACTTTGATACATGTCCCCACATGCTTCTCCGACTCAATGGTGATATCTGAGCCTTCCCCATAGTACATTCTGATCCGCTGGGCCACTTTGTTGAGACCGAATCCGCCCTTTTGGCGGACCTCCAGATTCCCGCTGCCGCTGGTTTTCTGCCGCAGCATGTCCAGAGTCTCCTGATCCATGCCGATGCCGTCGTCCTCCACCTCGAATATCACGCCGTTGCGGTCCTCATACCCCCGGACAATAATGGTTCCGCCGCCCCGCTTGTTCTTGATGCCGTGGTACAGGGCGTTCTCCACAATGGGCTGCAGGATCATCTTCAGAACCACCCGGTCCCTGATCATGGGGTCAATGTTGATATGGTAGTCCAGCACATCCTCATAACGGATCTTCTGGATCTTTAAATAGCTGCGGATGTGGCTCTCTTCCTCCTGGACCGTGATGAAATCATGGCCCTCGGACAGCACGGTCCGGAAGAAATCGCTGAGATCCGTGGTCATCTCCACCACCTGGCGGTTGTTGCCTCCCTCGGCCATCCACACGATGGAATCCAGGGTATTGTACAGGAAATGGGGGTTGATCTGTTCCTGGCGCAGTTTCAGCTCCACCGCCAGCAGGTTCTTCTGCTCCTGCCTGGTCTTTTCCATCAGTCCCGCGATCTCATCACTCATCCGGTTGAAGGTGCGGGCCAGCACATTGATCTCCCCCAGGCCGCTGAGATCCGCCCTGGCTGCCAGTTCCCCCCGCCCCAGGCGCTCCGCGGTCTCCTTCAAGCCGTTGATCGGCCCTGTGACCGACTTTGTAACCATGGCGGAGAGAGTGAATCCCACCCCCAGAACGCCTACCAGAAGGGCCATGAATCCGCCCACAATCTGATGTGTGTGAACCTCCAGCTCCTTCTGCAGATCCTCCATGTTCAGCA
Source organism: uncultured Clostridium sp. (assembly GCA_900551225.1). Lineage (GTDB taxonomy): Bacteria > Bacillota > Clostridia > Lachnospirales > Lachnospiraceae > Enterocloster. The sequence continues at coordinate 24,915 of URUZ01000010.1, read as the reverse complement.
TCTCATAGTAGACGTACTGGTTGATATACTCCTGGATCATGGTGCACAGGCCCTGGATATCATTTTCCCAGATAGCGTTATTCTCATCATAGGTTCCCGGCTTCTTGGAGTTGGCGATCATCTTGTCCACCGCTGTCTCCAGGGAATCCAGGCAGGACAGAACGCCCCGGATCTTGATATCGCTGTAGGAGCCGGGAGCCCGCTTGATGTTGTCGGTGAAATCTTCCCTGGCCCGCCGGATCATGTTCTGGGGATTTTTTACAATTGTTGCGTACTGAGTCCTTCCCTCGATAATATCCCCGTTCTGGAATTTGTCCGTGTCGATCAGACCGATCATAACACGGTACATGGAATACTCCATATCTTCCTTGAATTTCATATTATATTCATTGGCCACCTTAAGATTGGCCATGATCTGGTTGTAGGAATTGGAATAATTCCTGATCATGGCCAGGATGCCGAGAACCATGCTGGTCAAAGGGATCGCAATGACCAATACCAGCAGGATCAGGCGCATCTTCAGCGTCAGCCTGCGGGCTGCTGTGTATTTATGTTCCGCGGGATTCTCCATCATTTCCCCTCCGTCAATTGCTGCTCTTATAATCCTTGGGCGACTGTCCCATAATCTTCTTGAAGGTGGCGCTGAAATAATGGGGATCATTGTAGCCCACCTGCTCCCCGATCTCCGAAGCCCGCAGATTGGTGCATTTGAGCAGCTCGCAGGCCTTGTCGATGCGCAGCCTGGTCAGATACTCCACAAAGGACTGGCCAGTCTCCTGTTTGAAAATGGAACTGAAATAGCTGGGGCTGACTCCAATGTGGGCAGATATCATATTTAAGGAAAAATCGTTCTTACCGAAATTCTCCCCCATGAACGTCTTGGCCTCAGCGATCAGGGAACCGTACCGGTCGTTGGAAACATTGTCCCGCATGGTGAGGGCCATTGAGAACAGCTCCTTCAGATAGCTGAGGGTGGTGTCCACCCTGCTGATTATCCCCGGAATCCGCTTGATGTCCTTCTGCCCGGGTGGAATGTCCGCGGTATTCACCTTGAGGCCCTTTAAAAATTCCATCACGCAGAAGAAAATATCCATCACCATATACTGGCGCAGCAGCAGGGACTGGTAATTGTTCTCCCCCACCGCGGCAAAATACTCATCGATGAAGGTGCCGCACTCGTCCGTGGATCCCAGCTTTAAAAAGTCCTCAATCAGCTTCCGGTTCACCCCGCTGTAATTGGTCCTGTCCAGAAATTCCGTGTATTTTTCATAGCTGACAAAATATCGCTCCAGCAGCCTGCTCTTCTCCCTCTCCTCCGCTATGGCGTCCGCCACCTTGCGCATAGCCTCGATCAGGCTGGCTGAGGTAATTGGCTTTAGCAGGTAATCGCTGATACCAATCTTAATGGCCTCCTTGGCATAGTCGAATTCATTGTAACCGCTGAGAATTACAATTTTGGTCTGGGGAAGGGCCTTCTTCACCAGACGGCTCAGCTCCAGGCCGTCCATAAAGGGCATCTTCACATCCGTAATCAGCAGGTCAGGCTCAGCCTTTAAGATCAGCGGGTAGGCGTACTCACCGTCCCCTGCCTCCCCCACAAACTCAAAGCCGTTGCCTTCCCAGTCGATGTTATCCCTGATTCCCCTGCGGATGATTGCCTCATCCTCCACTAGAAATACCTTAATCATGTCTCCCCCTGTCCCTCCGGCAGCCCGGGCCTTGGCCCGCAGCCGGCGATCTCTGTGATGTCAGCGTATTGCTATATTAGCATATCATACGGGGGGAATATTTTCCATATGCAGATCTAAAATCCATTTTCCTGTTTTCAGGCCCCTCTGCTCACGTCATACCCAGTCACCTTTGTGGCATCAGAAAAAATCCCCAGTGTGCTGCCCCCACCGGGGATCTGCCAAACATTCCTTATAAAATAATGTATCTTAAAATTCCAGAATCATATCATACCATGTTGCCCCGCCGTGGACGGACTGGGACACGCCCAGATTTCTATATCCGAACTGTTCATAATACCCGATCAGCCGGTCCTTGCAGGTCAGGATCAGCCCTGCGCGGCCCTGCTTTCTCGCCTCCCCGATCATGTGGTTCATCAGGTCCGACGCCACGCCTCTGTGGCGGCAGGCCCGGATCACATCTAGACCGAAGATGCTCTGGTACAGGCCGTTTGGTTTATGTAAACTCACATCTTCAAACATCTCATCTGAGATCGTCTTTTCATCAGTCACCGCCCCGTTGATGAAGCCGATGATCCGCCCCGCCTCCTGGCCGTCCGTCAGTTCCGCCACAAGAAAACTGTCCGCAAACGCTTCGGCCCTGGCCCTTAAGCTCTCCCTGGAAGCCGCCTCCGCAGCCGGGAAACACTCCGCCTCCACCGCAGCCAGCGCATCAATATCCTCAGGTCTCGCAGTGCGTATTCTGTATCCGTCTTTCGTGTGTTCCATCCTGCCATCCATCCTGTCTCTTCTTAATATTAACTGTACTCTTATTAATTCTTCACGTGGAAATAGTAGCCCACTCCCCATTTGGTGTGCACAAACTTGGGATCGCTGGGGCTTGGTTCAATCTTCTCACGCAGGCGGCGCACATGAACGTCCACAGTGCGGACATCGCCGCTGTCCATGGCCCGGTTGCCCCACACGTAGGTCAGCAGCGCCTCTCTGCTGTAAACCTTGTTGGGATTGCGCACCAGCAGCTCCAGCAGATCGAACTCCTTGGCCGTCAGGTTGATCTCCTTGCCGCCGATGTACACTCTGCGGCTCTCGATATCCATCTTTAAATCACCGGCCCCGATGACATGGTTGTTCTGTTCTTCCTTCTTGGCCCGCTTACTCTTGGCACTGCGGCGCATAATGGCCTTGATCCTGGCCTTTACCTCTAAAATGTTGAAGGGCTTGCTGATATAATCGTCTGCTCCGTACTCCAGACCTAAGATTTTATCCATATCGCCGCCCTTGGCCGTCAGCATGATAATGGGCATGTCGGAAAATTCACGGATGGCCTGACACACCTCGTATCCGTCAAACTTAGGCAGCATCACATCCAGCAGCACCATGTCGTACTCTGTTTTCTTGGCCAGCTCAATGGCCTCCTCACCGTCATATGCACAATCCACGTCCATGCCTTCCTGTTCCAGGCTGTAGCGGATACCCTTTACAATCGATTTCTCATCGTCAACAACTAATATTCTCGCCATTTTTCATTCCCCTTACTCTATCCTGCAAGCTCTCTAGTGCCTCCCGGCGTAAATACGCCGGGAGGCACTAGATGTGCCAGATCATTCATATCTGCCATCTGCGCTGAAGCACCGTCCATCGTTTCACACAGGCTGTACAACGATAACCCGCTCACTCTGCGCGCGGGTATCCGTCTTCAAAACGCACTCCGGGCGCAGGGTTCACCCGCGTCCGGAGTCCGGTTCCGGCATAAGTCATCACACCGAAATTGAATCTTTCATCTTCTGAAATGCAGCGTCCTTGATGCCTGGGATATTCATGATATCCTCGATGCGCTCAAAAGGCCCATAAGTCTCCCGGTAGCGGATAATGTCATCTGCCCGGGAGGCTCCGATTCCGCTGAGGGTCATCAGTTCATCTCTGCCCGCGGTATTGATATTCACCTTCACAGCCTGGCCGGCGGCATTCCCCGCCCCGCCTGACATGGCCGAAGCCCTGCCTGAAGCAGTCCATTCCCTGGCCTGCTCCTGGGTCGGCACTTCGATCTTCATACCATCCGCAATCTCCTGGGCCAGGTTCAGATACTGGCTGTCAGCCTCCGGGGAAAATCCGCCGGCCAGCTCCACAGCCTCATAAATCCGGCTTCCCGGCTCCATCTCATAGACGCCGGGGGCATTCACCTGACCACAGATATGAACAAAATATACCGCCTGTAAAGGCGGCTCTGATTCTGCGGCAGCAGGAATGTGCTCTTGGGAAACAGACGTCTCCACAGTAGTCTCATTTCTGCTGCCGGTCTCTTCATTTAAAAGAATCTCCTGGTTCTGACCCTGGCGTCCGGCGCTGCAGCTGTGACAAACGCCCGCAGCCAGCATTCCCAGGATTACGGCCAGCATTTTCATACGTTTCAGTGATTTCAGATTCATCTTCAACGGTATCCTCCTTTAAACCGGGTACCATCTCAGCCTGATACTACTATTCTATCGAAATCCACGTTTAAATACAAGTCCTATTTCCGGAAAATGATAATTCCCACCACAGCCACAGCCGCTCCGATCAGTTTATTCCACTGAAAGTCCGCCTTATCCACGCCGAACATTCCAAACAGCTCGATGCAGTAAGCCACCACAATCTGGGAGATAACGATCAGTATAGAGGCCTGAGCCGGGCCAAGTCCGGTCATGGCCCGGACTACGGTGTAGGTAATCAGCGCCCCCAGGATGCCGCCCAGAAGCACATATTTAGGGGATACCTGCATGAGGCCTCCCACAGGCTGGCGGCCGGTAAATAACCAGATGGCCACGCATGTGGCAAATGCGGTCAGCTGCACCCAGCCCGCGGCCACCCATATGCTGGTCTGGTCCGTCACCTCCGTGTTGAAAACCCCCTGTATGCTCATCAGGGCGCCTGATATTAACGCAATAATTATACCCATTTTCTGTATTTCCTGCCTTTCCATCGTTTCCCTTTAGAATGCCCGATCAGCCGGTTTTCTATGCAGGCCGGTCTTTACAGTGTTTCTATTCTGATGTATAATCACAGACAGTCAGGAGGCAGAGGATGCAGACATTTTTTCAGCGCTTTTTTCAGGCATCTGCGTGGCCCATGCAGACGCCTGATCCATATTCCATGTTTCACATTGTGTTGACTGCGGCGGGAATTTTAATGGCCGTATATGCGGCGCGAAGGCTGGCGGCACAAAAGCTGACGGCGCGGCCCCAGGGGAAATGTTCCTCCGACCGGGTGTTTCTGGTCTGCGGGCTGATCCTGGCCGCAAGCGAGATCTATAAGCAGGGGTTCCTTTATTATGCGGTCAACGGCTGCGTCTATGACTGGTGGTATTTTCCATTTCAGCTGTGCAGCCTGCCCATGTACCTGTGCCTGGCCATTCCGCTGCTGCGGGGGGAATCTGCGGCCCCCATCCGCAGAAGCCTGTGCACCTTTATCCAGGATTTCGGCCTGCTGGGCGGCATCATGGCTCTGGCCGAGCCGTCGGGTCTTATGCATCCCTACTGGACGCTGACGCTCCATGGGCTGGGCTGGCATTTTATGCTGGTGTTCCTGGGCCTGTACTGCGCAATGAGCGGCAGCTCCAACCGGGAACCAGGAGGATTTATATCCGTACTTCCCCTGTTTGCCGCCTGCTGCGTCATCGCCACGGCCATCAATGTGGCTGCCCATCCCCTGGGCAATGCGGATATGTTTTATATCAGCCCATATTATCCAAATGGGCAGATCGTGTTTCATGAGATTGCATTGGAGATCGGAATTGCCGCAGGCAACCTGATCTACCTGACCGGAGTGGTCTTTGGCGGATTTCTCTGCCACTTGGCCTGCTGCCGGATAACGGCCCGGATGTTTAAGGAGGGGCTGCAGTAAATATTGTTTAATAATGGAAGGAGAAAAGATAATGGAAGAAGAAAAGGTAATGGATGGAGAAAAGATGATGGATAATAAAAAGAATACAGACAGGGCACAGTCGGCAATCGCATATCACAATAAAGGTTACAACTGCGCCCAGTCCGTATGTTTTGCATTTTCAGACAAAGTGGATATTGATGATGAGACACTGTTCCGGGTCAGCGAAGGGCTGGGCCTGGGTATGGGCGGCATGGAAGGCACCTGCGGCGCCATCTCCGCGGCCTCTGTTCTAGCGGGGCTGAAATGCAGCACCGGGAACCTGGAAGCGCCCGACTCCAAGGCCGTTTCCTACAAGGCGGCCAAAGCCTGTCTCTCGGCATTTAAGGAGCAGAACCAGACATTGATCTGCCGGGAGTTAAAAGGCGTGGATACCAAGGTGCCCATCCGTTCCTGCCCGGATTGTATCAAGGACAGCGTACATATTATAGAGACACTGTTGTTTGACGGCCAATAATACCGGACCACATCCCCACAGTCAGCTGGATCACATAGCCGTTCAGCACCATGGAGGCCAGTGTGGCCCAGCCCAGGCTGCCGCCCATGAAAAATCCTGCTGCGGCCAGCAGCACATCCAGTGCAATCCTGGTGCCGCGGATGCGAAGCTTTAATTTCTCCGCGAAATATACCATCAGCGCATCCACCCCCGCTTCCCCAAGATGAGCGGATATGTAGGTCCCGATTCCGAATCCCATCAGCAGAAAACCAGCGGCCACACCCACGCACCGGACCCACAGACTCTGCGGCCCGGCCATAGGCAGCCAGTTGGAAAACAGGTTCACAAAGTATCCTACCAGCACGCTGTTTAATACGGAGCCGATGCCGATGCGTTTCCGGTCAATCACCAGAAGGACCGCCATGATGCTGATCATCAGAATCTGTGAAGCCCGGCCTAAGGTGATGCCAAACACGCTGCTTAAGCCGGCCTGGAACAGGGACAGAGGGTCCAGGCCGAAGCCGGCTAATACCAGCAGATCTATGCTGAGGCCCATCACAGCAGAGCCCAGAAGAACCATGAGCACCCGTGACGGCAGCCTCTTATCAGCAGCTCCCATTACATGAGGCTGCGGAATACCGCTTCGATTTCCGCTTTGCCCGGCTTATAGATGTTGTGGCGGAGGCTTGCATCCGGAAGGGTTTTCTCAGCCAGCAGGGAGATCTCCTCCTCCTTAACGCCCAGCTCTGCCAGAGGTTTTTTCGTTCCCACAGACTGGGACAGGGCTTCGATTCTGTCAATCAGGTATGCCGCCTGCTCCCCTGCAGCCATGTTCTGGCATTCCACGGGGAATACGGTCCTGCACAGCAGGGCATACCGCTCTACCGCCCTCTGATCCTTCATATTCAGGCGGGAAGCCTCAGGCATCAGGATTGCATTGCATAGCCCATGGGGAAGGTCGTACACAGCGCTGAGCTGGTGGGACATGGAGTGGATCAGGCCGCAGCCTGCATTTCCGAAGGCCAGCCCTGCGATGAACTGGGCAACGGCCATTCCCTCCCTGGAATCCTTGTCCGGGTTGTGTACGGCATTTTCCAAATGCTGGAAAACAAGGCGCACCGCTGTGGCAGCAAGCTCTGACGTGATCAAAGCACCGTCCTCTGATAAGTAGGCTTCCACCGCGTGGGTCAGGGCATCCATTCCGGTTCCCGCGGTGAGGGAGGCGGGCATGTCCATCATCAGCTCCACATCGTCCACGGACAGCACCGGCATCACATTCCGGTCGCCGTTGCCGTATTTCTCATTGGTTTCCTCGTCCACCACCACATAGTCCAGGGTGCACTCGCTTCCGGTTCCTGCTGTGGTGGTCACTGCCATCAGAGGGTATGTTCTTTCGCTCATGTCTGAGCCTCTGTAGTCCTCAATTTTTCCGCCGCCCGCAGCCACAACAGAGATGGCCTTGGCGCAGTCATGGGCAGAACCGCCGCCCACAGAGATCAGGAAATCACAGCTGTTATCCACAAATGCCCCTGCCCCGCAATTGATGTTGGCTGTGGTTGGGTTGGGCTTGAACTCGCTGAACAGATAGTAATCCGTCCCCCCTGCCTCTAAAACTGCAGTCACCTTCTTCACAATCTCCGTCTCTCTCAGCTTGTGGTCAGTCACAATAAACGCTTTCTTTAAATTCCTATACTGGATCTCTTCTCCAATTCCCTGGATGCAGCCAAAACCGAACAGGGTGCAGCCCGGAGAATGATATTTAAATATGCTCATATTTCTCCATCCTTTATATTTTTAGTCATAAAACAGGCCAGCACCACAGCAAGCCCGCCTCCGGTCAGTTTGGCTGCCATCATGGGCGCCACCATGGACGGGTCCATGGACTGGGTGTAGGCGTAATGGGCTGTCAAAATGCAGATGGCGTTGGTATACCATGCCGCCGACAGGATAATCCCCCGCCGGTCCATATCTTTAACCAGCATAAACGCTGACATCACATTGACACAGGAGATGGGAAATGCAGCCACCGCCACATCGTTGATGTGCAGCAGACGGCCCGCCGCGGCCAGAGGCCGTTTCAGCAGGTAGATAAACAGATAGGCCAGTGGAATACTTCCCAGCTGCACCACGCACATGTCCGTCACCACCGCCAGAGCCGGTTCAATGGGGTCCAGCCCCTTCACCAGCGGCACGTGGGTTATATAGGCAAATGCAGCCAGCCCCAGGCTCAAAATGGTGATGACCCGCAAAAATGCGGCAAAATACATAAATCCCCTGATCACCCGGCTTTTAAATATCAGAAAACCGGCGATCACCAGGCCGGATATCAGCGCCACGGGGATGGTGTTGCGGATCAGCACGCCAAGATCCAGTCCCATGGCCAGTCCCCCGGCCAGAGAGCCAACAGGCACGGTCACCAGGCCGATCATCACGCCCATGGCGAAATCATCCTGGTTCTTCCTGGGGATCAGCCCCAGGGCCACCGGTATGGTGTACACGATGGTGGCCCCCAGGGTGGAGGAGACGATCAGCCCGGAGTACAGGCCCAGCTCCCGCCCGTCCGCCATGGCCATTGCCAGGGGATAGCCGCCCATGTTGTTGGCCAGAATACAGCCGAACATGGCCGGGTCGATGCCAAAGGCGCGGAATGCGGGGGCGGCCACCGCCCCGCAGACCTGGCCCAGCAGCGGGGCCAGACAGATGATCCCCACCATGCTGAGAGCCGTTGGCCCCATACACAGGAAGCCCTCCTGGAACTTATCTCCCAGCTTCAGCCGGTTGCCAAAAACACAGTCCAGCGCCCCGATGAGAGCGCCCAATGCGATAATGTAATTGAGCATCCCTGATCCGTCACCTGCCGTTTAGCTGGCCGCAGATCCGGTTCACCCGCTTCACGGCCTCAAACTGCACCCGCTCGCGGTCAATGGTCAGGAACTCGCCGTCCTTATATACTGTCTTTCCGTCAATCACCGTCATATACACATCCGAGGACTGGGCGGAGTAGACGATATTGGCCGCAATATTGTGGGTGGGCACCAGATGGGGCTTGTCCATATCCAGGATAATGAAGTCAGCCTTATATCCCGCCTCAATCACGCCGCAGTCCTTCCTGCCCTGGGCCATGGCTCCGTTGACAGAAGCCATTTTCAGCACCTGCTCAGGCGGCATGGCCTTGGGGTTTAAGAAGGCGCCTTTGGCTGCAAGGGAGGCCAGATGCATTTCCTCCATCATATTTAAATTGTTGTTGCTGGCCGCGCCGTCCGTGGCGATAACGATGTTGATGCCCTGCTCCGCATAGCTGCTGATGGGGGCGATGCCGCTGCCCAGCTTTAAATTGGAGGAGATACAGTGGGAAATGGTGGCCCGGCTTGCGGCCAGGATCTCCCGGTCCCGCTCCTCCAGCCATACGCAGTGAGCGCCCAGCACGGGATTGTCGAACACGCCGCACTGGTTGAGATACTGTACCGGAGTCAGCCCGCCGTGGCGCTGTTTACACTCCTCATGCTCCTTCTGTGACTCAGAGAGATGGGTGTGCAGGCTCAGCCCCTGCTCTTTGGCGAGGCCGGCCACAGCGCGCACCAGAGTCTCTGTGGAGGTGTACTCCGCGTGAAGGCCCACATCCACCTTGATTCTGCCGTCTCCTGCCCTGGACTGTCCAAGCAGCGCCAACGTATCCTTCCAGCCATTTAAGTCCTCCGGCCGCTGGTCCGGGTCCGAGGAGGAGAGGCCGTGGCAGATATTGGCCTTCATCCCCGCCTCGTCCAACGCGCGGGCAATGTCCAGAATGTTGAAATACATGTCGGAGATGGACACACAGCCGCAGGAGACCAGCTCCATAGCGCCCAGCAGGGCGCCGTAATAGCAGTCCTCTCCGGTCAGCTTCCCCTCAAAGGGGAACATCTTCTTGGTGAGCCAGTCATTTAAGCTTAAGCCCTCCCCCAGACCCCTGGTCAGGGTCATGGGGATATGGCAGTGGGTGTTGTAAAAACCGGGCAGCATCAGCTTGTTTTTTCCGTCCACCACGCTGCCGGTATAATCGGCTGCCGCTTCAGGTCCCACGTATGCAATGCAGCCGCCGTCCACCAGCACGTTCACATGCTCCACGGGCTGCATTTCTTTATTTAATATGGTTATGTCTTTAATCAGCATATGCTCTCCTTAATCAATGGGAACCGCGATCACCGCATCCAGGGCGATCTCGATTTCATCCTCTACAGCCTTGGCCACCATCTCCGGCTCGGGCTGGTAACCTTCCACGCCCACCAGCTCAAACGCCGGGGCATCCACAGCCAGAATCACGCCGGCCTTGACTTTGTTCAGGCCGCACACCACCAGCAGGCCTGCCGCCTCATTCTCCATGGCGATAACCCCTGCCTTCATGTACAGCCTCACAGTGGACTCTAAAAGACCTGGATAGAACAGGGCCTGGGTCAGGATGACTCCGCTGTGGGCCTTGATATTCAGATTGGCTGCGCTCTTCTCCAGCGCCTGGATCACATCCACATCCGCAACAGCCGGGTAGGACAGGGGCAGCATCTTCTCCGTCACTCCGTCCTCACGGCAGGCTGCCCGGCCGATTACAACGCTTCCCGCAGTGATCTCCTTCTGCATACCGCCGCAGGTTCCCACGCGGATGATGACCTTGGCTCCGGCGCGGCACAGGCTCTCAAAGCCAATGACCGCTCCGCCTTCCCCCACGCCGTGGGAGGTGACGGTGATGGGCACGCCCTTCCAGGTTCCTGAATAGGAGTGATACTCCCTGTTCTTCGCCAGGCATTTCACCTGATCCAGCTTCTTTGAGATCTTCTCCGCACGGGCCGGATCTCCACAGGTAATCACACGGGGATTGATGTCCCCCTCGCTCACTGCAATACAGGGCAGTATCAGTTTCTTCTCTTCCATAATTACTTACTCCTCTATTTCTTTTTCAATTTTCTGCTGCCGAAAATGGACAGCGCGATGATGGTTGCTATGTAAGGAATGGCCAGTGTCAGCTGGGACGGAATCACGTTCTGCAGGGATACGCCCAGGGCCTGACAGAAGCCGAAGAACAGGCTGGAGATAATGATAAACAGTGGCTGGCTCTGTCCCATGCTGGCGGAAGCCATGGCGATGTAGCCTCTGCCGGAGCTCATGTTCTCCGTGAACAGTGTCACCTGTCCCATGCTGAGTACAGCGCCGCCCAGACCGCACAGGGCGCCGGATACCAGCACTGCCAGGATCTGGATCTTCAGGGTCTTGATGCCTAAGCTGCCCGCAGCCTCTATGTTCTTGCCCACACTCTGGACGTGGAAGCCCTGCACGGTCTTGTACAGGTACACGAACATCAGTATTGCCAGCACATAGGACAGATAGTCGATAAAGGTCAGCTGCTCCAGGGCACGGCCGATAAAGGGGATATCCCGGATCACCGGTATGCTGATCTTTGGCAGGGTCTTTAAATCAGGGCTGGAGAAGCTGCCCTTCACGCCCAGGATGGTGTTTAAGAGCACGCTGGTGAGACCGCTGACCAGCAGATTGACCGAGGTGCCGATCACCATGTCCGCCGCCTTGTATTTCACCTGCAGCACTGCCACAAGGGAGGCCACGGCCGCTCCTGCCAGCACGCCGCAGAGCACTGCGATGTAAACATTTCCAGTAAAGTAGTTTGCCACAATGGCTACAAAGGAGCCGATGAGGATCTGTCCTTCCAGGGCGATGTTGAACACGCCCACCTGGCTGCAGATGGCGCTGCCCAGGGCGGCCAGAAGCACAGGGGTTGTGGACCGTATGGTACTATTGATGATTACTGCCAACAGATTTGCATTCATGCTGCCACCCCTCCCTTGTCATCCTTTTTCTGTTTCCGTTTCTTTAAAAACCTGAATCCCAGCTTGGCAGAGACAAACAGCGTAATGCTGCTCTGGATTACCGTGGCCATCTGCAGGGGAATGCTGGACGACCGCTGGATCGCCTGGCCGCCCACCTGAAGGCCTGAGAGGAAGATGGAGGAAAACAGGATTCCCACGGGATGAAGGTCCGCAATCAGGGCGGCCATCAGTCCGGTCCAGGCATAGCTGGCGCTGGTGAACATGGCATCCGTGTAGCGGTATTTGTAGCCAAAGATTTCGCACATTCCGGCCAGAGCCGCAATGGCTCCGCTGAGCGCCATGGTTTTTAACATCACCCGCTTCTCAAACACGCCGCCGTATTTGGCAAAATTGGGGTTCAGTCCCGTCATTTTAGACTCATAGCCGAACACGGTCTTGCGCTCCATGAAGTAGAATAAAACCACCACAATGGCTGCGATTACAATCCCGAAATTCAGCGTGTTGGAATCTGAAAACTGGAGGAAATGGGTTCCCTCCGGAACAGTCTTTGTCATCAGGGACAAGCCGTCTCCGGCGGTATCCCTGAAGGGGTAGCTCACCAGGTAGGAGGCCACATAGTTGGCCACATAGTTGAGCATCAGGGTGCAGATGACGATGGAGCTGTTGAACTTCATATTCAGCACAGCCACCAGAGCTGCATACAGTCCGCCTGCTGCCATTCCCGCAATGATGGAAAGGGGCAGCAGCAGGAAGCCGGGAAGGGGCACATGGAGCGCCACAATAGTGGCTGTAAATGCGCCGGTGATCATCTGGCCTTCCACACCGATGTTGATATATCCTGCTCTCCAGGCCGCAGCCGTGGCAATTCCGCAGATGATAATGGGCGTGGCCCTGGTCAGGGTCTGGGTCAGGTAATAGGGGCTGAAAAAGGATTTCTGGAACATATTGAGATAAATCGCCACAGGATTCTCATTGGATGCCAGAATAAACACAGCGCCCACCAACAGTCCCAGCAGCGTGGCGATCACAGGCTGGATCATGATCTTTCCAAAATGTTTGGCGTATGGCTTAATCTTATTCATCGTGACCTCCCATCATCAAAAATCCTACCTTCTCCGTGGCCACCTCTTCCCTGGCGAACTCGCCCCGGATCTGGCCGTCATATATGACGTACACCCGGTCGGACAGGGACAGGACCTCCGACAGCTCCGAGGACACAAGCAGCACCGCGTCACCCCGGTTGCGCTTCTCCACAATCCGGTCATGGATGAATTCCTGTGCTCCGATGTCTACGCCTCGGGTAGGCTCTGCCGCAATGAGGAACTTGGACTGGTGTTCGATCTCCCGGGCCACAATCAGCTTCTGGATGTTGCCGCCGGAGAGGGCGCCTGCCCGGTCCTGCATGTTGTCGTATTTCACGCTGTATTTTTCCAGGATATCCGAGGTGAACCTGCGGTTCTGGCCCTTGTCCAGAATCCCCCGGCTGGAGAATTCCTCCTGGTGCTCGAATCCCATGATGGCCGTCTCCTCCAGGGACGCCTTGGACGCGCAGCCGTAGTCATACCGGTCCTCGGGGATATGGGCACAGCCCGCTTCACGGATGGCCCGCACTCCCATATGGGAGATGTCCTGGCCGTTTAACAGGATGCTGCCCTTTGACACATGTCTGAGGCCCGTGAGGCACTGGATCAGCTCGGTCTGGCCGTTGCCTGAGACTCCGGCCACGCCCACGATCTCCCCCTCCCTCACGGTCATACTCAGGCCGTTGAGCACGGAAACGCCGTCATTTTCACAGCAGATGTCCCTGACCTCAAGGACCGGAGCCCCTGCTGCCTTGGCTTCCACCTCTCTGGCCGGGATGCCCTTGCCCACCATCAGGTAGGAGAGCTCCTTAATGTTGGTCTCGCTGATCTTGCGCTCGCCCACGAACTCGCCCTTGCGCATAACCACCGCCCGGTCGGCCACATCCATGACCTCCTGCAGCTTGTGGGTGATGATAATGATGCTCTTTCCCCTGGCCGCCAGGCCCTTTAAGGTTTTTAACAGCTCGTCAATCTCCTGGGGTACCAGAACTGCGGTGGGCTCATCGAATATGATGATGTCTGCATCCTGGTACAGCACCTTGAGAATCTCAATTCTCTGGCGCATGCCCACGGCACACTCCTCCACCCGCAGGTCCGGATCAATATGGAGCCCGTACTCCGCCCCCAGCGCCCGGACCACCTCCCTGGCCTTTCTCCTGTCAAAGAACAGGTTTTTCCTAGGCTCCTTGCCGTAGACGATATTCTCCGCCACAGTATAGTTGTCAAATAGCATAAAATGCTGCTGCACCATGCCGATGCCGTGGGCAATAGCATCCTGTACGGAGTGGATTGCCACCTTCTGGCCGTTCAGGAAGATATCCCCTGAATCCGCCCGGTTCAGGCCGTACAGAATCTTCATAATCGTGGTTTTCCCGGCGCCGTTTTCCCCGATTACAGCCAGAATTTCGCCCTTGTTCAGGCCAAAGCTGACATGGTTATTGGCAATGGTTCCGCCGAAAGTTTTCGTTATATCTTTTAACTCCAGGAACATTTCAAATCCCTCCTGTGTATGTGCTGTGATGAACCGCGCGCTTCGCGGACGCTTCACCATGTCCAGCGATGAACCGCTTCGTAAACGCTTCACCGCGTCCAGCGTTGAACCGCTTCGCAAACGCTTCACCGCGTCCAATAAAAGGCCCGCACTGCGGGCCTTTCACCATGCCTCTTATCTACCCACAGCGTTTACTGAACGTAGCTTTCCTCATCCGGAACCACGGACAGATCAATCTCTTTTGTTTTGATCTTTTCAACGGTGTCCTTCAGTTCCTTGATGTCCTCGTCCGTCAGCTTGTCGCTTCTTGGAGTCTCACTGTCATGGGTTACGAACACAGCGCCGATGGCTCCCTCTGCAACACCCAGGGACTCATTGTCTGTAGTCCATTTATCACTGTAATACTGATCCATCAGGTACTCAACAGTTGCATATGTATCCTTGATCTGGCAGGTAACCACATAGGGGTTGTCCGGGGTTGTCAGATCAACGTCCTGTCCGGAGGTATAGAACTGTTTCTCCTTGGCAGCCTCGAATACGCCCTTGTCGCCGCCTGCTGCTGCGGAGTTGATGAACTGGCAGCCCTGCTCATACTGCTGGATAGCGTACTCCTTGGCCTTGGCGGGATCATTGTAGCCGCCTACGTAGTTGAATACAAACTTGGTGTTGTCCTTCTCAGATTTAACGCCCTCCATGTAACCCCATCTCCACTTAAAGCTGCTGGGGCCCTGGGATACGTGCACCGCGCCAAAGGTGGTGGCGTCATCATCTGTAACCATGCCTGCGATCTTGCCGATCAGGTATGCACCCTCCTGCTCTCTGAAGGAGATACATTTTACGTTGGCAGCATCCACCTCAGAGTCGATCAGGGCATAGTCTGCCTTGTCCGGGAACTCTGTGGCAACCTTGCTGATGGCATCGCCTGCCTGCCAGCTTCCGCCGATGATCAGGTCCGCGCCCTCTTCCACCATGGCACGGCAGTTGTCCTCATATGCGGCAGCATCCGCGCACTCCGCGATGATCGCCTCAAAACCGTGCTTCTCCGCGCTGGCCTTCAGGCCTGCGATCATGTCCAGCACGAATACCTGGGTTCCGGCCACATCACATACCAGAGCCACTTTCTTCTTTGCCCTCTTTTGCTGGCTCTTTCTTCTCAGCCGCGCCGCAGCCGGACATCATTACCATAGATAAACATAAACCTACAGCCAGCAGCCTCTTAAAATTCTTCTTCATAATGATTCCCCTCCTTAAAATTCCATGTGCTCTATAATACTCTTCATATATTTTCTGAACTCCTGAGCCGACTGGGTTGCGGTGCGGTCCACCTCTTCCCCGTCCACCCGGTTTTCAACCACCCCTGCCGCCATGTTGGTGATCAGGGAAATAGCCAGGGTCTTTAATCCACAGTGGGCCGCGGTCAGGGCCTCCGTGATAGTTGACATGCCGCAGGCGTCGGCGCCCGCCATGCGCAGGAAACGGATCTCAGCCGGAGTCTCGAAATGAGGACCTACCTGGTAGGCATACACACCCTCCTGAACGCGCAGCCCGCAGTCGCCGGACAGGCTCTTGGCCAGTTTTCTCAGCCCCTCGTCGTACATGTTGCAGACATCGAAGAACCTGCGGCCGATCCTGTCGTCATTGGGCCCTCTCATGGGTGAGGCGCCCACCATGTTGATGTGATCCTTGATAATCATCAGATCTCCGGGGATGTAGCCGGTGTTGATTCCGCCAGCCGCGTTGGTCAGAATCACATTCTGAACCCCCAGCAGCTTAAACAGGCGGATGGGGGCAGTCAGCTGCTCGAAGTCATAGCCCTCATAGTAATGGAAACGGCCGGACATGCAGACCACCTTTTTTCCGTACAGCTCGCCCAGAATCAGCTTCCCCGCATGGGATTTCACCGTGCTGATCAGGAAGTTGGGGATCTCCTCATATGGAATCACCACGGGGTTTACAATGTCCTCCGCCAGCTTACCCAGGGCGGTTCCCAGGATGATGGCGATCTGCGGCTGAAAGTCAATCTTGCTTTTTACATAGTCCGCACTCTTCTCGAAGTATTCCAGATCATAGTTGTATTTCATTGCTCATTCTGCTCCTTTTGCCTGTGCTTGATTAATATCCGGATGCCCTCAGTCACAGTCCGGATGGCTTTCGTCATGTCACGGCAGGTCTCACAGGGGAGTCCCGCCTGTTCCCGCTCCTTGTTCCAGATCACGTGGAGCACTGCCCCTGCCCGGATTCGGCGGATCTGGGACACAATGAACACGGAAGCGCACTCCATCTCAGAGGCCAGGGCTCCGGCCTTGATCCATGCGTCATAGTGCTCCTTCAAATCCCTGCCCATGGGCATGGACATGGGGTCGTGCTGCCCGTAGTAGGAATCCTTGCTCTGCACCACACCTTTGTGGGCCTTCACCCCCACCTTGGCGGCTGCTTCATTCAGGGCCGTTATCACATCGAAATCAGGCACCGCGGGGTATTCCGTGTAGACATACTCCTTGGTGGTCCCCTCCTGCCGGATGGCGCCTGTGGGCAGTACCACATCCCCGCTGTTAATCTCCAGCTGCATTCCGCCGCAGGTGCCGATGCGGATCACGGTGTCCACACCGATCATGGCAAGTTCCTCCACCGCGATAGCTGCCGACGGGCCGCCCATTCCCGTGGAGATAACCAGAACCTTCTCCCCATCCAGATAGCCCTCGTAGCTGGTGTATTCCCGGTGTACTGTCAGGGGTCTGGCATTGTCCAGGAATCCGGCGATGATTTCAACTCTCTGGGGATCACCCGGCAGGATCGCATATCTGGCGCCCAGATCCGAGCTTAAATCAATGCTGCTGCAATATACGCGTTCTCCCATGTTCCCTCCTGCTCGTCATGAGCACTTAGCGCCTGTATCTTAGGCGCTTATGTGTGATACATGTTATCTCCACTTGGTGAGGTCTTCCACGAACCTAGTGGAGTGGCTTATTTCTCCTAGGCCTGGTAATATGCCTTCAGCTGATACGGTGAAAATACGCCAAGATCGGTCACCACTCCGTTGCACAGCTTGGGCGGTGTGATATCAAAGGCTGGATAATATGCCTTGACGCCCTCCATTGTCACCTTGGTGCCCATGGCATCCATCACAAGGTTCGGATCTCTGTACTCGATCTTCACCGTGTCAATGGTCTCATGGCCGCGGTTCGGCGTACCTGTGACAAAATATGGAATGTTGTGGTATGCGGCTGCAAGTGCGATCTGGAAGGTGCCCACCTTATTCACAACATAGCCGTCCATGGTGATCACGTCCGCAGCGGAGGTGAACACATCCACCTTCTTCTCCTTCATAATGAAGCCGGGCATATTGTCCGTGATCACAGTCACGTCCACACCCATATCGCAGGCCACGCTGGCGGTGAGTCTGGCTCCCTGGAAATAGGGCCTTGTCTCCGCGCAGATCATCTTGATGTCATTGTTCCGCTTGTGGCACTCATTGATCAGGGTTCCGATAATGGTCTCCGCAAAACACTGGGTCATGATGGTGCCGTTCTGGGGAATCAGATCCGCCAGATGGCTTCCGATAGTCTCGTATTTCAGGTAGTTGTTGTTGATGTACTGGAAGGCGTAATCCTGCAGAGTATCCACAAGCTCCTTCCCACATCTTCCCTCCCCGGCTTGGCTGCGCACCAGCGCCATGGCTCCGTCCACAATCTGTACCATCTTCTGCACGGTAGTGGGCCGCGCATGGGACAGGGTGTAGGCCGCCTTGTCCATGTACTCCACCAATGCTTCCCCGGACAGCTCCTCCGCCTCATGGGCTGCCAGCGCCATACCCATAGCAGCGGCTGTGTAAGGACCTCCGCTCTGGGTAACCATGTCGGCGATGGCCTGGGCCACCTCCTCATGCCTCCTGCAGACCACAAACTCTGTCTTAACGGGGTAGATTCTTCTGTCCAGAATTCTGACTGCTCCGTCCTCGTACCAGGCTACGTTCTCGTACCGGAGAAGAAATCCCATTCCTTCATCTGCTCGTCTCATTCCAACCTCCTTATCTCTCCTCATAACTGTTCAATTCCCTCGAACAGTTACCGCTCCTTCATATATTTTACATGTTTGTCATCAATGACTTTTACTTCTCCGTTGTTCAGGGCCAGACTGTAGATTTTGGCCGCATCCTCTGTGTAGACGGCTCTGATATGGGCCTGCTCCAGGTTCTTCCCCACAGCCAGGACTCCGTGATTGGCCATAAGGCACGCGTACCGGTCCTCCAGCTTTTTCACTGCCTCCACACCCACTTCCACGGTTCCCGGAATTGCGAATTCAGCCACATCCACATCCCCGCCTAAAAATGGAACCATCTCAATCAGAATCACCGGAATCTTTTTGTTGTTTACTGCAAATGATGTGGCGTAGGGAGAATGGGTGTGGATCACAGACGCAACCTCCGGCTTCTGTCTGTAGATCTCCGCATGCATCCGCCACTCGGAAGAAGGCTTTCTGCTGCCCTCCAGCACCTCACCGTCCAGCGTCATGCAGACCAGGTCCTCCTCCTGCATGGTCTCGTATGGTGTGGACCCCGGCGTGATGAACATCCTGCCTGTCTCATGGTCAAAATAGCTTAGATTTCCGCTGGTTCCTGCAAACAGAGCCTCACTGTAGGATCGTTTGGTCATCTCAAGCAGTTCTTTTCTTATCTCCAAGTGTTATATACCTCCTGTTCTTTGCATTTTGTGGAACTTTGTTTAATATCGTCATAATACCACATGTTTCTGCATTTTGCAACTTATATTTGAGCATTTTTTACGTTTTCTACCGAATATCCGCCACCTTCTTTATAATCTTTCAATACATATCCCATTGAATCAACACGGGTTCCCCTACAAAAATCACATTTATTTTGTTGGCTATACAATATTTTTCAGTTCAAACAAAAAGAGCGCTGTATTACAAGGGTGAATCCCTCATAAAACAACACTCTCACTTCTATAATAAGCCGTCCCCCGCGCCCTCTACTTCCCACACTCGATCAGCTTTATGTCATGCTCCTTCAGATAGCTTCTCCAGTCCGGCGACAGCTCCTTATCCGTAATCAGCATATCGATGCTGTCCAGGGGGCTGGTCCTGGCAAATGCCGCCCGATCCAGCTTCGTATGGTCCGCAACCAGGCAGATCACGTCCGCACAGTCCAGAATGCTTCGGTGAACCTCTGCAATCATGTCCCCTGAATCGTGAAGCCCATATACCATGTCCAGGCTGTTGCAGGAGATAAACGCCTTGTCAAAGCAGTGCCTCTTCAGGTACTGGATGGTCTCAATTCCGAAAAATGCCTGCGTCTTAATATCGAAATCCCCGCCCGGTATACATAGGTTGATATTGTTGTACTGGGACAGGGTCTCCATCACCGGCAGGGAGTTGGTCAAAACCGTCAGAGGCATATTGGAAATGAAGCTGCACAGCTCGTACACCGTGGTGGTATGATCCAGGAAAATGCAGTCATTGGGCTGGATCAACTTCGCCGCCTGCATGGCCATCTGCCTTTTTTCTTCCCTCATGATGGAGGACTTGACCTTCTGGGATACTGTGATGGTCTTCTTAAAGAGCAGCGACGCCCCGCCGTACGTCTTGATCAAAAACCCCTCATTGCTCAGCGATTCAAAATCCCGGCGGATAGTCTCCGTGCTCACATTAAATGTCTCTGCCATCTCGGCAACCGTCACATTCTTTTTTCTCAACAGGATTTCTTTAATTCTCTCTCTGCGCTCAATCGATAACATGTTATTCCCCATTTCCCATATCATGATCAGATACCACACAATCACACACAAGGCATCCTTATTTTAGTTTAATCATACCATTGTTTCGTGACTTTTTCAAATGCTTCTTTACTATTTAGTCCATATAACTGTCAACACTGATATTCTTCTATCTTACAGACCCATCAGGCAGCTTTCAATAATCAGGCTGTTGAAGCTGCAGATATATTCAACCAGCAGTTGAATTAAATCAGCGGGTAGGTTATACTGGCATCAGAGCATGTCCGAAAACTATACCCAGGAGGTACCACATGGAATTGGGAAAAAACATAGCAAAATACAGAAAAGAAAAACATCTGACCCAGGCCGCCCTGGCTGGAATGCTGGGGGTATCCTTTCAGGCTGTATCCAAATGGGAGAACGGTTATTCTATGCCTGATATCCAGCTTCTGCCCCAGCTGGCGGCTGTTTTGAATGTAAGCTGCGATATTCTGTTTGGACACTACCCATCTGTGTTCTCCTCCCCTTACGAGGAGCTCTACCAGTCCTCTGACTATTACTGGGGTACCCAGCCCACGCAGCTGAGCCTGAAGGTACTGTCCCTGTATCCGCCCCAAAACGCTCCCTCCATCCTGGATATCGGGTGCCGGGAAGGACAGAACGTGCTCTTCTTCGGCCGCAACGGTTACCGCACAACCGGCATCGATATCTCCGATACCGGCATTAAAAAAGCACAGCGTCTGGCCGGCAAATGGCATGTGCAGGCTGAACTGATCTGTGCTTCCATTGAGAATTACGTACCTACTCAGAACTTTGATATTGTATTCTGCGACAACCTGCTGCATCTGATCACACCGGCCAGCCGTCTGCGCCTGCTGCAGCAGTGCAAAGAGCTGACCAACCAAGGCGGAATTCACATAATCAGCGTCCCTGTGGAAAAAGCTTTCCTGTCCACCCCGCCCAATGTCCAGCAGTCCTTCCCCTGGTATTCCGGAGACCTGTTCTCCATATACAGGGATTGGGAAATACTGGAAGGCGGTGAGACAGGGCCCATGACAGAATCCCATTCCCGCTCCCCGGTTAAGCGGATCTATAACTATATTGCCGCCAAAAAGCCCGGCTGAGGAAGCCGGGCTCATCTCTTTAATAGGTTCCTTTTTTCAAAAGCTTCCGCAGATAGGCAAAGGTGTACTCCTCCCCGCACTCCTTAAGCATTACCAGCAGTTTCTCCAGCAGGGCTCTGGTTTCAGGGTGGATCGTGATGTAGTTTTTGGTGTATTCATAATACTCCAGCGGCGCGGCGCTGGTGTAATTCTTGCCCTTATATACCTGGCAGGCTGCAATTCTGTCACAGATCATCTCCGCCACATATTTTAAAGGCATCTTGTTGCCCACCAGCCCGTCTTCCTTATGTGCGGATATGTCAATCCAGTATTCATAATGGTGCTTGTTGCGGCCCTTGTGGTGGAGCCACGCCCCCGAGTAACCGGTCAGCTCCCGCTCCGCCGCGTTGGGGCTGCGGGTGCCCTGGTAATACTTCACACCGGTCCAGAATTCCTCGGGGCTGTACTTGGACAGATCGTGCATCAGCCCCTGGCGGTACAGGCCGATTTTGAAGCAATGCCCGCAGACCAGCTGCCGGTGCCTCGTTATTGTACAAAAATGCCGCCAAATGTTGTTTATCTCCATAAAATCCTCCTTCATTCGGTCAGGAAAACCTTGCTTTTAATATTTTATTCACTAAAGTATAGCACAAAACCAGAGGTTTGGGCCTCATTTCCTTATTTTTTAAGCTTTGTACAATAGATCCAAAAGTTTGGCCCTTCATATTATACTTTATCAACAAAAACGTTTGACACTTTCAGCTATTTGTGCTATTCTAATGGCAGTTGCGAAATTACTCGCAACAGACACATTTTTTAATTTTTTTGGAGGTATCAGAATGAAAGGTACAGTTAAGTGGTTCAACAACCAGAAGGGTTACGGATTCATTTCCGACGAGCAGGGCAACGATGTATTCGTACACTACTCCGGTCTGAGCATGGATGGTTTCAAGTCCTTAGATGAGGGCGCAGAGGTTGAGTTTGACGTTGTTAACGGAGCAAAAGGTCCTCAGGCTACCAACGTAATCAAATTATAATCATCGAGCAACAGTGTACCTTTTTCAAACATATATCATTACTGATAGAGTTGAAGTAAGTTATACGTGATTCAAGTGATTACAAGCAAGAGCCAATCCACTGGTGGGTTGGCTCTTTTTGTGCTGTACACGTGAAAATGCGGGGCGCCGTGTTATCCTATGGCTTTCTCCAGCATGGACTCCAGCTCTTCCACTGTAAATTCATAGTTCTTATTACAGAAATGGCAGTTTACCTCAATAGGCTTGCCGTCGTCGATCATTTCCTGAATATCCTTTTTCCCAACGCTGACCAGTGCCTTCTCCACCCGTTCTTTGGTACAATTGCAGTAGAAATCCACCGGCAGGCTGTCATTGATCTCCAGGCCAAACTGGCCCAGGAAGTGCTCCAGGATCATTTCCGGAGTATTCCCCTGATCCAGAAGCGTGGTGATGGAAGAAATCTCCTTCAAGCGCTCCTCCAGCTGGCTGATCATGTCCTCGGATGCCCCCGGCAGCAGCTGGATAATAAAGCCTCCGGCCTGACACACAGTGTTGTCCTTGTTCATCAGTACGCCCAGTGCAACCGAGGAAGGCACCTGCTCTGATGTGGCGAAGTAGTAAGTCAGGTCCTCCGCAATCTCACCGGTGACCAGAATCGTCTGTCCCACGTACGGCTCCTTCAGCCCAATGTCCTTGATGACGCTGAGTACGCCCAGGCCCAGAGATCCGCCTACATCCAGCTTTCCCTGGCTGTTGGGAGGCAGCATCACCTCCGGATTAAAGGCATAGCCCTTCACGTGTCCGTGGGAATCCGCAGTGACCATCAGTCCCTGGATAGGGCCGTCCCCCTGGATCTTCAGCGTCAGAAGATCCTTCTCCCCCTTCATGTCACAGCCCATCATTGCGCCGGCTGTCAGCAGGCGTCCCAGCGCTGCTGTGGCCACCGGACTGGTATTGTGGGCTTTTCTGGCTTCCTCCACCATCTCTTTGGTGGTTGCGGCAAAGGCGCGGATCTGCCCCTGGGCCGCTGTTGCTCTGATTATATAATCTGACATATTCTTTCTCTCCTGTCTTTTCAAACTGCCGAAGAGCGGGATCATTTCTTTATCTTCCCGCATTCTCTGGCAACCACATAGATCCGTTCGCTGTCCTGGCTTACCGGATTCCTGGTGCCCCCATCATAGGCTGTGACAAACTCCATGCCCGCCTCCCGGATGGCCCTTTGTATATCCTCAAGCGCATAGGACCGCTGGTAGTGAGTCTCCTCAAACTTCTGGTACAGCCTCTCTCCCGCTCCAGGCACCTGCCGGCGGATGAACAGGGTCAGGTCATACTCATTGATCTGCTCCTCCTCGTCAAAGTAATTGTCCCAGATAAAGCTGCTCTCCTCCCGGTCCTCAGCAAAGGTGCGCTCCCCCAGAAGTTCCCGGTATTTATAAGGTGTATTCAGGTCAAAGACAAACACGCCCCCTGGGTCCAGGTAATTGTTCACCAGGGTAAACACCTGCACCAGCTCCTCATACTCCAAAATATAATTCATGGAGTCACAGATGCTGACAACAGCTGCTACTGTCCCATACAGCTCGAACTCCCTCATATCCTGAAGCAGATACAGAATGTCCCTGCCGGAACGGCTGCGTTTCTCCATGGCTATCTCCAGCATTTCCCCGGAGTTGTCTACGCCAATCATATCATAGCCCTTCTGTGACAAAAGCTCTGTCAGGCTGCCGGTTCCGCAGCCCAGGTCCAGCACCAGGCCGTCCTTCACACCATATTCTCCCAAAAGTCCTGCCAGATATTCACACCACTGCTCATAGGGGACATTGTCCTGAAACAGGTCGTAAACTTGTGCAAAGCTGGTATATGCCTCCATGTCACTCCGTCCTTTTACGCGAAAATCGCCTGCCACAGTAGGGGCAGGCGAAATCTACAGTTGCTTATGCGTTCTTACCACAGCATTTCTTATACTTCTTTCCGCTTCCGCAGGGGCAAGGATCGTTGGGGAATACCTTCTTCGACTTGCGGATGGTGCCGGAAGCCTTCTGCTCCTTGAACAGCTCCTTGCGGCGCTCCTCGCTGAGAATGGTATCCCACTGAGGCAGCTCATACAGCCAGCTGGCCTTCGCCTCAACCATATTGTAATACAGTCTCTCCGGATCAATCAGGATCTTAACTTCCGTATCCTCTTCCATGGTGTCCAATGGATTCTCGTAGCCCTTTAAGCTCTCATTGATGCCATCCAGGAATCCGGTCATAATCAGAATCTCGGTATTGTACTTCTCAGCCAGTTCCTTCACGGTTCCGGTAACTGCGTCCTCCGGCTTGGAGAGGATCGCTTCATAGATACCCTTCTCAATTGTAAAATATCCAGACCACAATTCCTCTTTCTTTTTATCATCCAGGCCATCGCCATAGGCCAGATTCCGCCATGTCTCTAACAGTGCCATAAACTTATCCATCCTTCTTGTATTGATTTTAGCGCCGCCCGGCATGTCCGGAGCCGCCATATCCCATAGTATATAACAAAACAGAGAATAATTCAAATATTTATTGAAAATGTTTCATTCTTGTGTATAGAACCGGGAAACGCGGTCATAATAGGAGTATACACGAAAGAGAAAATAATTAATACTTATCC